>NZ_JAGPXZ010000033.1:0-17595 GCF_018070305.1 Micromonospora sp. M51
GGTGGCGACGCAGCCGGTCGATCAGCTCGGCGTCACCCAGCAGCAGCCCCGCCTGCGGCCCACCGAGCAGCTTGTCGCCGCTGGCGGTGACCAGTGCGGCGCCCGCGCGCAGGGTGCTGGCCGCGTCCGGTTCGTCGGGCAGCAGCGGGTCCGCGCCGAGCAGCCCGGAGCCGATGTCGGCGACCACCGGCACCCCGAGTGTGGCCAGTTGCCGCACCCCGACGGCGGAGGTGAAGCCGGTGACCCGGAAGTTCGACGGGTGCACCTTGAGCACGAAGCCGGTCTGCGGGCCGAGGGCGGCGGCGTAGTCCGCGACCGTGGTGCGGTTGGTGGTGCCCACCTCGCGCAGCCGCGCACCGGTGCTCTCCAGCAGGTCAGGCAGGCGGAAACCGTCGCCGATCTCGACCAGCTCACCCCGGCTGACGACGATCTCCCGGCCGGCGGCCAACGCGGTGGCGGCCAGCACCAGCGCGGCGGCGCCGTTGTTGACCACGTGCACGGCGCCGGCGTCGGGCACGGCGGCGGCCAGCGCGTCGAGCGCGCCCCGGCCGCGACGGGCCCTCCGGCCGGTGGCCAGGTCCAACTCGACGTCGGTGTGCCCGGCGGCGGCCACCACCGCGGCGACGGCGGCGGGCGACAACGGGGCCCGGCCCAGGTTGGTGTGCAGCACGACGCCGGTGGCGTTGAGCACCACCCGGGGGCCGGGAGTGGGCAACGCGACGACCGCGGCGTCGCGTACCTCGTCGGGGTGGAGCTCGCCGCGACGGGCGCGGTCCTGCGCGCGGGAGACGATCGCCTTGACCTGCTCCCGGCCGAGGGTCACCGTGGCGGCGGCCAGCACCGGGTCGGCCAGCAGCGTGTCCGTACGGGGCACCCGGCGTCGCGGGTCCACCGGGCCGTCGCCCATCACGTCATCTCCTGCAAGCGGTGTGGCGGAGACGGACGGGAATCGAACCCGCCTGGCCCGGGTCCCGGACCACTCCGGTTTTGAAGACCGGGAGGGGCACCAGCCGCCTGAACGCCTCCACCGGACATTCGATCACACCGCGGGCGGGGCCGCCCGATCAGATGGAAGATCCATGCCGCTTCGCCGCGCTTCGACCCGTTCGCGTTGCGGAACCACCGTGTACCGGGGGTCACGGGCCGAGGCGACGCCGCCGTAGAAGATCCCGAACCGGGTCAGCACCGACGCGGCCAGCAGCGCGGTCCCGGAGAGCGCACCGACCACCCGGCTGCGCCGGCCCAGCAGCGCGCCCGCCACCCCACCGGCGGTCAGCAGCCGGCCGGCGCGTAGCAACCGACCCGGCCGGCCCAACCGGTAGGGCTCGCTGAGCAGGCCGAGACGGGTCTCCACCCGGTGCGCGCCGTACAGCTCCAGGGCCGCGCCGGCCACCGCCATCCGGCGGGCCGGCCCGGCCTGGGCCGGCGGCGCGGCGAGCAGACCCACGCCGGCGCCGCTGGCCAACGCGCTGCCCGCGAAGATCACCGGCAGCTCGGGGTACGCCTCATGCCACGACGGCACCGCCGTGTCGGCCAGCAACACCCCGGTGTACGTGGCCAGCGCGGGCGCTGTGCCGGCGGCGAGCAGCCCGGCGGCGTGCCCGACCGGCGGCAACACCCGACCGGCCAGCCCGAGCAGACCGTGCCGGGGCAGCACACCGGCCGCCTCGGCGATCGCGGCGACGCCCGCCGCCGGCCCGTACGCGGTGAGGATCCAGGTGCCCATCGACATCGGCGAGGTCGGCTTGGCCACCCGCAGCATGTGGTGGAACCGCGCCGGCCGGCCCAGATCCCTGACCAGGAAGACGGCGCTGGCGCTGACGGCGGCCAACGCGGTGACCCGGCCGGCGCGCCGCAACGCGGGCCGCCTGGTGAGCTGCCCGCCCGCGGCGAGCAACGATGAGCCGGCGGCCAACCCGCCGGTGAACAGGTACGCGGCGATGTCCCACTTCCAGACCGGCGGCTTCAGGACGGGCCGACCGTAGTAGGAGGTGAACTCGGCCTCCGGCACCCGCAGTTCCTCGCCGCCACCGCGCCGCCCGCCGCGCCGACGGTTGGCGTCTCGCCGGACCGTCAGGTCGCCCCCGGGGGCGCTCACCGAGGGTTGGTTGCTGTGCTCGTCGGCGAGCCGCTCCCGGAAGCGGCGGAACCGGTCGCCGACCGGGCCCGGCGGCGTCATGAAGAACCTCCGACGAACGCGGCGACGGTCGCCGCCGCCATGGCGAGCGCGGCGAGGCCGGCGCGTTTCCACATCTTCGGTAGGTCGCGGGTGGTCACCACCGGGTCCGGTGGCAGCCCGTACACCTCAGGCTCGTCCAGGAGCAGGAAGAACGCCCCGTCCCCACCCACACCGTCGCTCGGATCGTGCCCGTACAGTCGCGCCTCCGCAACCCCCCGCTCGTGCAGCGTCGCCACCCGGGCGGCGGCGCGTTCACGCAACTCGTCGAGGGGCCCGTACTGGATCGACTCGGTCGGACACGCCTGCGCACACGCCGGCGTCATCCCCACACCCAACCGGTCGTAGCACAACGTGCACTTCCACGCCCGACCATCGCCCTTACGCTGGTCAATCACCCCGTACGGGCAGGCGGAAATGCAGTAACCGCAGCCGTTGCAGATGTCCTCCTGCACCACCACCGTCCCGAACTCCGTCCGGAACAACGAACCCGTCGGACACACATCCAGACAGGCCGCATGCGTGCAGTGCTTACAGACATCCGACATCATCAACCACCGGAAATCCGTCCGACCCTCCGCGCCCGTGCCCCGCCCCGGCGGCTGCGCACCCGGCATCCCGAGGAACTGCGGACCGGCGCCACCCCCGCTCCCGGCGATCGGATCGGCCGGGCCGGCGCCCATCGGGGCACCCAGCACGTCCACCGGCCCGCCCGCGGCCATCCCGGCGGCCGCCGACGGCGCACCGGTCGGCACGCCCGGGTCAGTGCCGGTGCGCCCACCGGGGCCGGCCGCCACGACCGCCGACGCCGCGCTGGCCGAACCCTCGGTCGGCGTTCCCACGAACGGCGGCGCGCGATGCCCGGCCGGCCGGGGTTGCTCGATGAACGCGACGTGGCGCCACGAGTTCGCGGTCAGAGCGCCGGTGTTGTCGTACGACATACCCAGCAGATCCAGGCCACTCTCCGGCACACCGTTCCACTCCTTGCAGGCCACCTCACACGCCTTGCAACCGATACAGACGCTGGTATCGGTGAAGAACCCCATCCGCGGCGGCGCGTCCTCGTAGCCCGCGTCCGGTGCGGGGTCCAGCGGCCCGTACAGGGCATTGGCGTGGGGCATCGGTCAGGCCTCCTGGTCGCTGGCGCTGTCGGCGACGTCGGTCGTGACCATCGGTGGGTAACGGTGCACGAGGTTCCCCGACCGCCGTCGGTAGTCGACGACGAGGTCCAACAGTTCCTGGCCTCTGGGGCGTCGTCCGGGCCGGACGTCGCACGTGCCGACCTTGCTCTCCTGAATCAGGACGTTGGGGTCGAGGGTGATGCCGAACAGGTCGTTGGCCGAGTCGCCGGTCACCAGACCCTCAAAACCGAAGTGGTACGGCAACCAGACCTGGTGGATGATCCGGCCGTCCACCCGCAACGGCGTGACACGGTCGGTCACCAGCACCTTCGCCTCCACCGACGCGCGGCTGGTCACCAGATGGGCCCAGCCCAGATGGCTCAGCCCTCGCAGGGCAGCCAGCTCCGGCGACACCTCGACGAACATCTCGGGCTGCAACTCGGCCAACGGCGACACGTTGCGGCTCATCGCGCCGGCGGTGTGGTGCTCGGTGAGCCGGCTGACAGTGAACACGTACGGGAACACCTGACTGTGCTCCTGCGGCGGGCTCGGATTCAACGTGTTGATCGGGTGCGTGTAGACCTTCCGGGTCGGGTTGGCCTGCTGCCGGTAGAGCGGATTACGCACCGGCGACTCCACCGGCTCGTAGTGGGTGGGCAGGGGCCCGTCCAGGACGCCGGTGGGCGCGTACAGCCAGCCCTTGCCGTCGCCTTGAAGGATGAACGGGTCGTCGCCGGCGATGCCCGCCACGCCTGCGGCGTCGTGCTCCGGTCGGTAGGACGGTGGTTTGGTCTTCTCGAAGTCCGGCACGTCGTAACCGGTCCACTCGCCCTTGTCCGCGTCCCACCACACGTAGCGTTTGCGCTCACTCCACGGGTTGCCGTCCGGGTCGGCGGAGGCCCGGTTGTAGAGGATCCGCCGGTTCGCCGGCCACGCCCAACCCCACTCGGGCGCCACCAGTGACTGCTGCGCGCCGGGTTTGCGCCGGGCGGCCTGGTTGACGCCGTCCGCGTACACCCCGGTGTAGATCCAACAGCCGCCGACGGTGGAGCCGTCGTCCTTCATCTCGGTGAACGACGCCAGCGGCCGGCCGGTGGCCACGTCGTACCCGTTGATCTCGCGCAGCACCGCCTCGGCGCTCGGCTCCGCGTACGGACCGTGCGTGGGATAGTCCCAGGCGAGGTCGAGCAACGCCCGGTCGCGCGGCATGGTCGACGCCGCCAGCCGTTCCCGGATGATGCGCCCGAGGTGGTAGAAGAACCACAGCTCGGAGCGGGCGTCACCCGGCGGCTCGACGGCCTTCTCCCGCCACTGCAACAACCGCTGCGTCTGCGTGAACGTGCCCTCCTTCTCCACATGCGACGCCGCGGGCAGGAAGAACACCTCGGTACGGCACTCCTCGGGCACGATCTCCCCGGTCTCGATCTCCGGCGCGTTCTTCCAGAACGTGGCGCTTTCGATCTCGAACAGGTCCCGGACGACGAGCCAGTCGAGGTTGGCCATGCCGAGACGCTGCGCCCGACCGTGCGCCGACCCGACGGCCGGGTTCTGACCGAGCAGGAAGTACCCCTTGATCTTCCCGTCGATCATGTTCAGCACCTGCTGGTAGGTGCCGTGATCACCGGTCATCCGCGGCATGTAGCCGTAGCAGAAGTCGTTCTCGGCGGTGGCGGCATCTCCCCAGTACGCCTTGAGCAGGTTGACGCCGTAGGTGCGGGCGTTGCCCCAGAACCCCTTCTGCCCGGGGTGCGCGATGCTGTCCACCCACTCGGTCAGGGTGGGGTGGTCGGCGTGGTGCGGCATCGGCAGGTAACCGGGCAGCAGGTTGAACAGTGTCGGGATGTCGGTCGACCCCTGGATGCTGGCGTGCCCGCGCAGGGCCATCACCCCGCCACCTGGGCGACCCATGTTGCCCAGCAACAGCTGGATGATCGCGCCGGTGCGGATGTACTGCACACCCACGCTGTGCTGCGTCCACCCCACCGAGTAGACGAGCATGCCGGTGCGGTCCCGGCCGGAGTTCTGCGTCCAGGCCTGGGCCAGTTCGAGGAACTTCTCCTGTGGGATGCCGCAGACCCGTTCCACCATCTCCGGCGTGTAGCGGGCGTAGTGCCGCTTGAGGATCTGGTAGACGCAGCGCGGGTGCTGCAACGTCTCGTCACGTTCGGTCTCGCCGCCGACAGGCGCGCCGTGCGACTCGTTCTCCAACCCGGCCGCCGTCTCCCGCTGCGTCTCGCTGTCGCGGGTCGTCTGGTTCTGCGAGTGACCCTGGTAGCGCCAACTGGCCTGGTCGTAGGTGGCGTTGTCGTCGTTGAAGCCGGAGAAGAGGCCGTGCATGTCCTCGGTGTCGGCGTACTCATCGGTCACGATGGTCGCGGCGTTGGTGTAGGCGACGACGTACTCCCGGAAGTCCAGTTCGTTGTCGAGGATGTAGCGGATCACCCCGCCGAGCAGCGCGATGTCGGTGCCCGCCCGGATCGGCAGGTACGCGTCGGCCAGCGCGCTGGTGCGGGTGAAGCGAGGGTCGATGTGGAAGACCTTCGCCCCCCGGCGCTTGGCCTCCATCACCCACTGGAAACCCACCGGGTGCGCCTCGGCCATGTTCGAACCCTGGATGACGATGACGTCGGAGTTCGACAGGTCCTGCTGGTACTGGGTGGCGCCGCCACGACCGAAGCTGGTCCCCAGACCGGGGACGGTGGAGGAGTGTCAAATACGGGCCTGGTTCTCGATCTGAAGCGCCCCCATCGCGGTGAACAACTTCTTGATCAGGTAGTTCTCCTCGTTGTCGAGCGTCGCCCCGCCCAGACTGGAGATGCCCAGCGTCCGGTTGAGCGGTCGTCCCTCGGCGTCGACGTCCTCCCAGGTTTCGTCCCGCGCGGCCAGGACCCGATCGGCGATCATGTTCATCGCGGTGTCGAGGTCCAGGTCCTCCCACTCGGTGCTGTACGGGCGGCGGTAGCGAACCGTGGTCTGCCGCAGCGGGCTGGTCACCAGGCTCTTACTGGCCGAACCCTTCGGGCAGAGCCGACCCCGCGAGATCGGGCTGTCCGGATCGCCCTCGATCTGACTGACCCGCCCGTCCTTGACGAACACCCGCTGACCACACCCCACCGCGCAGTACGGGCACACCGACCGCGCCACGCTGTCAGCGGTATCGGTACGGGCAGTCAGCGCGCGGGACCCGTCCGACTTCGCGGCGGCACCCCGGCCCAGCGGGTCCGTGCCGGTGAGCTGGCGGTACACCGGCCAACCCGCGAACCAGCTGCGCACCCCCATCGCCGCACCTTCCCGACCAATCCGCCATATATGAACACTCTGACGGTAGATGAGGTGCCGGTCCGGTCGCAGCGGGATCACCAACAGTCATGCCTGCCCCGGCCGTTCGTGCCAGCCGTTCGTGCCAGCCGTTCGTGCCAGCCGTTCGCACCGGCCGGGCGAGGCGCCGGGTGGGGCGCCGGTCAGCTCGGTGCGAGCTGACCGACGGGGTGCTCGCCGAAGGTGCGGTAGCGGCGCAGCGCCCAGAACAACCAGCCGATGCTGATGATCGCCACCACGACGAAGACCAGCGAGCCGGAGAACGTGTCCCAGAGGGTGTGCAGGGCGACGACACCCAGAAACGTGCCGATGAACCCGAAGATCCGACCGACACTCGGGCTCGCCAGCAACGCCCACAGCGCGCCAGCGGTGAGCCCGGTCCAGGCGGTGTGCCCGGCCGGCGCGGTCAGCCCACGGATGAACAAGGTCTGCTCCACCGCGCCGATGTTGCCCTGCGAGCTCAGCAGCGCGGTGAAGGCGTAGCCCATCGTCTCCAGCGCGGCGAAACCCATGCCGGCCGCGACCCCGATGATCAGCCCGTCCGAGGGCACCCGACGCCGGTGCTGGGCCACCACCGTGAACAGCAGGATCACCGGGACGATCAACTTCGCCGACTCCTCGATCAACGCCACGAACAGCATCGGCAGGGTGCCGAGCCCCCGCAGGGTGTCGTACTCCAGCGTTCCGGCGACCACCGTGCCGATCACACCACCGAAGAACGCCGACGTCACCAGGACCGACGCCGGCACCTGCCACCGCCCGGTACGAGCCTGCGCGAACGTCAGGAACGTCAACGGCACCAGCGTCGCCCCGAGCAGGATCAACGCCGGTACGAAGTTCGGATTCTTGGTGCTGACCAGGGTGCGCAGCACCGCCAGATAAAGGATCAGCCCGACGACGAACACCCCGACCCACGCCCACCGGCGCCAACCATCACGCATACCGCGCAGTCTGTCGGACCAAGGTTACGAAGACGAACAACGGGTACTGAGATCCTGGCGACGTCCCGGCGGCAGCGCTGCTCCCTCGATCGTTGGCAGCTGAGCTGTTCGACACGCCGAGCGGTGCCCCGCTGAGCTGCCACCGATCGACGTGCCAAACCCCGCCTACTCCGCTTGCCCGGAAGCAGGGTGGGCACTGCCGCCTGGCTGCGGCCGGCGATCCCACAGCACCAGGCCCGCGAGCAGCATCGCCACACCCAGGCCGATCATGGCCAACCCCACGGCGGTGCGCGCACCCCCGCTCAGGTGGCCCGCCAGGATCCACCCGCTGTCGATTCCGAACGCCAACGGCATCACCCCCTGCGGGATGACCGGGATCCACCCCACGGTGAGCAACCCCAGCGCCCACGCGGTCAGCTTGTTCTCCCGGAACCACTGTGCGTCCCAGGTCGGCGGGAGCACCGTCTCCGGGGGCCGGCTGCGCTGGCCGGCGGCGGCGAGCACGTCGAGCCCGCGTCGGGTGAGACGTTCGTCGGCCAACCAGATGCCGCCCCGCCAGGCGGCGGCGCCGCTGAGCAGCCCGACCAGTGGCAGCAGCGGCGTCACTCCCGACGGACCCCAGATCACCAGGGCGAGCACCGGCGCGGCGGCCACCAGCCCTGACCCGGTCGCGACCAGCACGCTGACGATGTCCGTGGGGTTGTCGGCCGCGGTGGGGTGCCGGGGGTCGGCCACCGGCCGTACCCGCAGCAGCGACACCCACACCGGCACCGACGCGCCCGCGCCGAGCAGAGCCGGCAGGGTGCAGAGCGCGGCCAGCGGGTCGACGTCCGGTGCGAGGAGGACACCGGCGACGGTGAGCAGCACCCCGATCGGGGTGACCAGTACCAGCCAGGCCAGGGCCCGTCCCCGGACCTCGGCTCGTTCGCCGCCGGGCGTGGTGAGCGGCAGCCACAACGCGGTGCCGTCCAGCCCGACCAGGCCGGCCGACATGGCCGCCGCGCCGAGCACGGCGAGCGGCCCGGCCCACGGCAGCAGCAGATCCACGTCGGACAGCAGCGGCAGCCCGGCGAGCAGCGCCCCGTACACCACCGCGAACGCCAGATACTGCAACCGCAGCGGATGCCGCGTCCAGGCCCGCAGCTCGCGGCCGACGACCGCCCGCGTCGCGGCCGGCACCCAGCCCAGCCACTCGCGGGCAGGTGCGGCGGGCGACGCCGCGGTGGTCCGGCGCGGCCGGAACGGCACGCCAGCGGCGATCACCCTTCGGACAAGCATGAGGTACGCGGCGGCGCAGAGAGCCACGATGCCCACCAGGGCCGCCATCATGCCCACCCCTCGCCCGGTTGGCCCGGTCACGGCGGCGATCGGCCAACCGCTCGGCACGTACGCCATCGCCCGGACCACCTCCTGCGGCGCTGCCACGAGCAGGACCGACACCCACGGGAAGACCGCCCAGAGCGACCCCGCGACACCCATCGCTGTGCCGGTGAAGACGCCGGTGAGCAGCGCCCCGGCGGGACCACCGGCGTGGCCGACGACCTCCAGCGCGATGGCCGAACCGATCAGCCCGAACAGCCAGAGCAGCACCGCGCCGCCGGCGGTGACGAGGACCGCGACGGTGCCGTGCCGGGCGGCGTGCACCGGCAGCGCGGCGAGCGCCACCAGCGAGACGGCCGGACCGATGCCGATCGCCGACGCGGCGAGCAGACCGATCGCGGCCGGGACCCCGCCGATCGGCTCCAACCGCAGGTGGGCCGGGCGGACCCGGCCGCGCCCGCCGCCGAGCAGCAGCGGCAGGACGATCCAGCCGAGCACCCAGGCACCGGCGAGCAGGCCGAGGGTGTGCTGGTCGCCGCGCAGCGCGTACCGGATCAGCCAGGCGGCGGCCAGCAGACCGACCAGGGCGGCCACGGTCGGCCCGGGGTGCTCGCGCAGCGAGCGGCGCAGCATTGTCGTGCGCATCCGGGCCGGCACCGCGATCGCGCCGAGGGTGTCGGCCAGCGGGGCGAGGGAGGGTTGCGCGTTCATCGTGCCCCGGTCAGCCAGTCCAGGCCGGCGCTGCCGGAGGTTTCGGCGCCGACCAACTCGACGAACCGGTCCTCCAGGCTGCTGCCGGCGGCGACCTCGGCGACCGGCCCGGCGGCGACCACCCGGCCCTGGTGGATCACGGTGACGTCGTCGCACATCTGCTCGACGAGCAGCATCGAGTGGGTGGACAGCACACAGGTGCCGCCGCCGGCCACGAACCGGCGCAGCACCCGGCGGATGGTGGCCGCCGACACCGGGTCGACCGCCTCGAACGGTTCGTCGAGCACGAGCAGCCGGGGCGCGTGCAGCAGCGCCTGGGCGAGGCCGAGCTTCTTGCGGGTGCCGGTGGAACAGTCGGCCAGGGGTGTGCCGGCACCCTTGGTCAGGCCGAGCACGTCGATCAGTTCGGCGGCCCGGTCGGTGGCCGCGGCCCGGGTCAGCCCGCGCAGGCCGGCGCTGTAGCGCAGCAGTTCGGCACCGGTGAGGCGTTCCGGGAAGTCGAGGCCGTCGGGGAGTACGCCGGTCAGCGCGCGGGTCACGCCGCGCTCGCGCAGCGCGTCGTGGCCGAGGATCCGGATCTCGCCGGAGTCCGGGGTGACCAGGCCGACGGCCATCCCGATGGTGGTGGACTTGCCGGCGCCGTTGGGACCGACGATGCCGTGGAAGGTGCCGGGGTGGACGGTCAGATCGACGCCGTCCACCGCGCGATGCGCCGCGAAGGTCTTGACCAGGCCACGGATCTCGAGTGCCGGGGGGATCACGCGCCGAGCATAGGTGACCTTGCACGACCGTGTGGCCCGTCGCGGACCGGTGCGCGGCGGCTCCGGTCGCTCAGACGACGTGCACCAGCCAGAAGCGTTCGGTCACGACCAGGGTGTCGTCGTCCACTGTGAAGTCGGGGTCGCCCAGTTCGGCGCGCACGGCGGCGCTGTGCCAGAACGTCTCGTGTCCCGCGCGCCACTGGGCCACCGACTCGTCGCCCTCCCCCTCGGCAAGGGCGTGTGCCAGGTCGACGTCGGCGAGCCGGATCACCCGTACGTCGGTCAGCTCGATGGCCGCGACCCGCCGACCGGCGGAGTCCACCACGGCGGACAGTTGGCCCACCGTCGGCAGCGGCTCGTTGGCGCGCTGGTAGCCGATCAGCAGACCGGTCGTCGAGGTCTTCGCCCCGGACAGGATCGCGCCCACGAGTTTGTCCCGCAGTGGCCCCGGAAACGCGAACTCGGCGAGCGGAAGATCATCGAGGTCCATCCGCGAAGGCTACCCGGATCATCGGAGGGGCTGTTGCGGTGACCGACCGGTACGGGGGCACCCGGATCGCCACGAATCTGCGCGCCCTGCTCACCTCCCACCACGCGGAGGCGACCCGCGGGGCGGTGGTGGTGATCGGGTCGGACGGCTGGGACGCCGATCCGCCGGCCGAGCTGGCCGCCGTGATGGCCCGGCTGAGCCGCCGCGCGTCGAATTCCCTGCACATCCCGGTCATTGCATTCGGCCATCATCCCCTCACTCGATTGGGTGACCACGTATCGGGTGATTCTGTCTGGCGTTCGCGATTTGAGATCGTCAGGCGCGGTCGGAACGCCACTACTGCGACTCCTGCAGGCCGCATGACGGGGGAAACGAATATGGTTCGCGGGGAACGCCGATGGTTCACATCAGCGCTGGCGGCGGTCGGCGCGTTTGCCGCGTCGTCCACGCTGGTGGTTGTGGCGTCGAGCCAACCCGCATTGGCGACCGTGCCGGGCCTGCCCGGAACGCCTCAGCCCGGCACCCCGATTTTCACTGAGGACTTTTCCAACGAGAGCGCGGCTGCGGCGCCGATTCGCATTGGTTCCTACACCGGATCGCCAGGTTCCGTTTACGTGCCGGGGCCGGGTGGCAGCGGCGCGGACGGTGAGACCTATACGGCGGATCCCGCGTGGAGCCCCGGCGCGGGCGCGTGCAACGGCTGGATCATGCGTCAGACGTCGCCGCTGCCGCCCAACGGTGGCGACGCGCCGGTCACCAACAACGACCAGTGCGGTCGTTCAGACGCATGGGGCCGGCTACAGGAGATGGCCCGTGACATGGGGCTGTTTCAGGGGCAGAGCCCCGGGGAGGCCGCCACGAACCAGGTACTCACCGAGTACACCAACAGCGTGACCGGCGCGCAGCTTCCCGGATACCAACTGGAGACCGACAACAACACCATTCCGGCGATCGGTGGCCACTTCTACTCGGTCTCGGCGATCTTCGCTGAGAGGAACTGCACCGTTCCGTCCGCCCAGCGGGCGCGACTTCGGTTCGAGCTGCTTCTCAACGGCGTCCCGACGGTGCTCGCACAGAACCTGAGCCCATGCACGGATCCCGGCGCCGAGATCGTCAACAACACCTGGATAGCCAAGCTGCAATCGTTGGCACTGCAATTGTCGGTGGCTGACACACCGACCCTGGGCCTGCGCCTCTACAACGCGACCGCAACGGGCATCGGCAACGACGTCGCGTTCGACCTTCCGCAGATCGTCGACGTCACCCCCCAACTCGACAAGGCTTTCAACCCCACCACCATCGGGCAGGGGCAGACGTCCACGCTGACGTTCACCATCACCAACACCGACGATCTGCAAGCCAAGAACGGGATGAGTTTCACCGACACCCTTCCCGCCAATGTGACCGCCACCGGGGTCAACAGCACCACGTGCTCGGACGCCACCGTGACCGCTCCCGCCGGCGCCACGTCCGTCGACTTCGCCGGCAACCTGGACCTGAACGTCGCCTCCTGCACGATCTCCGTCCAGGTGACCAGCACTGTGGTCGGCTCGTACACCAACACCGGATGCGTCGCCCCGGACGGCTCCACGATCCCCGGCTGCGAGAGCAACTTCCCCACCATCGTCGGGATCAACCCGCCCGGCTCCACCACCCTCACCGTCATCCCCACTGTTGACCTCGCTGTGGTGAAGACCGCGTCGCAAAGTCCCTACGTGCCGGGCGCGCCCTTCTCCTACACGGTGACAGTGACCAACGGCGGACCGTCCGATGCGGTTGGGGCAACCCTGACCGACCCGCTGCGCACCGCTGGCCGGGTTCACCTGGAGCTGTGAGGCGTCCGCCGGCAGTGCGTGCGCCGCGTCCGGCACCGGCAGCATCAACGACACCATCACCGTTCTCGCAGGCGGGACCGTGACGTACACGATCAGCGGGACCGTGCCGTCGGGCACCACGGGCGACCTGACCAACACCGCAACGCTCACCCCACCAGACGGCGTCTCGGATCCGGAGTGCACACCGAACTGCTCGTCGACGGTCGTGACCCCGGCTGCGCTGACGGTGGATCTGGCGGTGGTGAAAACCGCAAACCCGAGCCCGTACGTGCCGGGCGCCCCCTTCTCCTACACGGTGACAGTGACCAACGGCGGACCGTCCGATGCGGTCGGGGCAACCCTGACCGACCCACTGCCCACACCGCTGGCCGGGTTCACCTGGACCTGCGAGGCGTCCGCCGGCAGTGCATGCACCGCCTCCGGCACCGGCAGCATCAACGACACCATCACCGTCCTCGCAGGCGGGACAGTGACCTACACGATCAACGGAACCGTGCCCTCCGGAACCAGCGGCGACCTGACCAACACGGCCACGCTCACCCCGCCCACCGGCGCGACTGACCCGGACTGCACCCCGAACTGCTCGTCGGCTGTGGCCACCCCCGCCGGACCCGTGGTCGACCTGGCCGTCGTGAAGACCGCATCCCCCAACCCATACGTGCCAGGTACGCCGCTGACCTACACGGTGACAGTCACCAACGGCGGACCGTCCGATGCGATTGGGGCGAACCTGACCGACCCACTGCCCACACCGCTGGCCGGGTTCACCTGGACCTGTGCACCATCCCCTGGCAGCGCGTGCACCGCGTCCGGAACGGGCACCATCAACGACACGATCACCGTCCTCGCGGGCGGAGCGGTGACGTACACGATCAGCGGAACGGTCCCGTCGGGCACCACCGGCGACCTCACCAACACGGCCACTCTCACCCCACCGGAGGGCGTCTCAGATCCGGACTGCACGCCTAGTTGCTCATCGACCGTCGTGACTCCGGCGACGCTGACGGTGGATCTGGCGGTGGTCAAGACCGCAAACCCGAGCCCGTATGTTCCGGGCGCGTCCTTCTCCTACGCAGTCACCGTGACCAACGGCGGCCCGTCCGACGTCGTCGGTGCGAACCTGACCGACCCGCTGCCCGCACCACTGGCCGGGTTCACCTGGACCTGCGAGCCGTCCGCCGGAAGTTCCTGCACCGCCTCCGGCACCGGCAGCATCAACGACACCATCACCGTCCCGGCCGGCGGGACAGTGACGTACACGATCAGCGGCACCGTCCCGTCGGGCACCACCGGCGACCTGACGAACACCGCAACGCTCACCCCGCCGGAAGGCGTCACCGACCCGGACTGCACACCGAACTGCTCGTCGACCGTCGTGACCCCGGCGGCGCTGACGGTGGACCTAGCCGTCGTGAAAACCGCGTCCCCAAGCCCGTACGTGCCGGGTGCACCGCTGACCTACACGGTCACCGTCACCAACGGCGGACCCTCCGACGCCGTCGGTGCGACAGTGACCGACCCGCTTCCCGCACCCTTGGCCGGGTTCACCTGGACCTGTGCGCCAGCTACCGGAAGTTCCTGCACCGCTTCGGGTACCGGCACCATCAACGACACCGTCACCGTCCTCGCCGGTGGGACGGTGACGTACACGATCAGCGGAACGGTGCCGTCCGGCACCACCGGCGATCTGACCAACACCGCCACCGTCAGCCCACCGGCCGGAGCCTCGGATCCGGAGTGCACTCCGAACTGCTCGTCGACCGTCGTGACGCCGGCTGCCCTGACGGTGGACCTCGCCGTCGTCAGGGCAGCCACCCCGAGCCCCTACGTGCCAGGCGCAGCCTTCTCCTACACAGTGACCGTCAGCAACGGCGGCCCTTCGGACGCGGTCGGCGCGAATCTGACCGACCCCCTGCCCGCACCCTTGGCCGGATTCACCTGGACCTGTGTGGCATCCCCCGGCAGCGCGTGCACCGCGTCCGGCACAGGCAACATCAATGACAGCATCACCGTCCTCTCGGGCGGGACAGTGACCTACACGATCAGCGGAACCGTGCCCTCCGGCACCACCGGCGACCTCACCAACACCGCCACCCTCACCCCACCCGCCGGCGCGATCGACCCGGATTGCACCCCGAACTGCTCATCGACAGTGGTCACCTCCATCGCCCCCGCGGTCGACCTGGCAGTGGTGAAAACCGCAACCCCGAGCCACTACGTGCCAGGTGAACCGGTGACCTTCACAGTGACAGTGACCAACCGGGGACCGTCCGACGCGGTCGGCGCGACACTGACCGACCCCCTGCCCACACCACTGGCCGGATTCACCTGGACCTGCGAACCATCCACCGGAAGCACCTGCACAACGTCCGGCACCGGTGACATCAACGACACCATCACCGTCCTCGCTGGCGGCACAGTGACCTACACGATCAGCGGAACCGTGCCGAAGGGCACCGCCGGCGACCTCACCAACACGGCCACCCTCACCCCGCCCACTGGTGTGTCCGACCCGGACTGCACACCGAGCTGCTCCTCGACAGTGGTCCTCACCGGGCCGGTTCCGCCCATGCCCGTCACGGGTGGACGTCTGACAGCCATCGCCACACTTGGAGCTTCTGTGGCTGCCCTCGGTGTTCTCCTGGTCGGCGGCCTGGCCCTGATACGCCTACGCACTCGCCGCGAGCCCTGACCCCTGGCGGCCGGCAGTCACGAGCGGTGGCCCCTTCTGAGCCTGGCTACCGCCGCTTCGGGTCGTGCGGCGGCGGTAGCTGTCGCAACCGGCCACGGGACACGCAGTACACGTCGCCGGAGTTCGCGTCGTGCGGCAACGCGGCGAGGTGGGTGGTCATGTCGGTCGCGGAGACCCAGCGTTGGAACGTCATCGACTTGTCGTCGCCCAACGCCACGTCGAAGCCGTCGAAGCTGAGCGCGGTCAGCCGGTCGAGACACCGGGAGGCGACCGGTCGCGCGATCGTGGTGAACTCGAACGAGAGCGCGGGCAGCGGGCGGGTCAGCCCGGCCAGCACCTCGTCCTCGAAACCCTCCACGTCGATCTTCGCGAACGTCGGCTCGCCGTACTCGGTGATGAGCGCGTCGACGGTGACCACCGGGACCTCGATGTCGGCGTCCCACACCTCGCCCTCCCACCCGCCCGCGCCTTCCGCCGCCCGACTTCGTTCGGGCGAGGCGGTGGACACTGTGGGATTGGCGGAGTTGACGTGGAAGCGGGTGCTGCCGGGGGTCGCGCCGCAGACCGCTTCGACGAGCGTCACCTGGTCGTCGTCGGCGTAGATGGCCCGCAGTGCGCGGAGGCACAGCGGCTGCGGCTCCACGGCGACCACCCGCGCCCCGAGGCGACGGAAGCTGGCGATGTGGTCGCCCACGTGCGAGCCGATGTCGAAGACGAGATCGCCCTCGGTGACGAACCGGGAGTAGAAGACGTCCATCCGTGCGTCGCGCTCGGCGTCGCCGTAGTAGACATCCAGCGATCGGTGCAGGAGGGACATCCCGGGGTCGGTTCTGAGCGCGGCGATCCTGGTGTCGGTGCCAGCCGTCATCTGTGAGTCCAGTCCGTGGGGTTGGCCGGGCCTACGGCCCGAAGGCGGTCAGGAAGCGGTCCCGGAAGGTGTCCATCCGCCAGACCGGCGCCTGCGGACCGGGCTTGAGCCCGTCCTGCCAGCCCCACCCGGAGATCCGGTCCAGTACGGCCCGGTCCCGGGTGATGATGGTGATCGGGACGTCGCGGCTGGCGTTCTCGCCGGTGACCACGGCGGCGGGCTGGTGGTCGCCGAGGAAGATGAACACCAGGTCATCGTCGCCGTAGGTCTGCACGTAGGAGATCAGTGCGCTCAACGTGTACTCGATGGAGTGCCGGTAGTCGGCGCGGATCTGGGTGGTGTTGCGGCGCCGGTCGTCGGACTCCTTGGCGGTCCCCTTGAAGATCGTCCCGTCGCCGATGGCGGCCCAGTCGACCAGGTCGGGGACGGGCGTCCAGGGCGCGTGGCTCGACACCAGCGCGAGTTCCGTCATCGTCGGCTTGCCGTCGCGCTTCGCCTGCTCCAGGCGCCGCCAACTGGCGAGGGTGTACTGGTCGGGCATCGTGCCGAAGCTGAACTTCGGGCCGCGGTACCCGAGGGCTCTGGCGTCGTAGAACCGCTGGTAGCCGAAGAAGGAGCCCTCCGGCCACGCCCTGCTGACGGCGGGCATCACGCCCACGGTCTGCCAGTCGGCCCGGCGGAAGGCGCCGTTGAGGGTCATCCGGTCACTCGCCAGCAGGGTACGGTGCCGCTGGTCGTTGTCGACCCACAGTCCGGAGAGCAGCGTGTCGTGCGCGAGCCAGCTGCCGCCGCCGAACGTCGGCGAGGTGAGGAAGCCGCTCTGCGCGGCGAACCCCGCCGCGTTCAGCCGATTGGTCCCGTCGTCGAGGACCGCACCGACCTGCGGGGCGAACTCCGGGTCCTCGACGGCGTCGCGGCCGTAGCTCTCCACGAAGGAGATGACCACGTTCTTGCCGCGCAGCGCGGTGAGGAGTTGGTCGCCGGGGGTCTGCGCGAACCGGTCGTCCTGCAGCAGCGCGGCGAACTTCTCCCGGTCGTCGAGTCGCATGCGCACCTGGAAGCCGTGGCCGTTGGTCAGCGTGGTCGCGGACGTGTCGGCGACCGTCACGCCTTCGACCACCCGCACGTTGAAAGCGGCGCAGACCACCCAGACGACCACCAGCGCCGCAACGGTCCGGGTGGTCCCGGCGCGGTGCCGGATCACCAGCCCGCGCAACCGCCGCATCGACAGCGTGGCCGCCGTGGGCAGGCCCACCGCCACCACCGCCAGGGCGACCGCCACGCCGATGGCGGCGGGACGGCCGTACGACTCGCTGAGGAACGCGAACCCCTCGTCGAGCAGCGCCCAGTCGAGCACCGGGT
>NZ_JAGPXZ010000330.1:0-6453 GCF_018070305.1 Micromonospora sp. M51
GTAGCAGAGCGCGGCGGCATCGCGCTCGTCGACCTCGGGCCAGTCGTACACCTCGGGCCGGTCGGCGAGCAGCGCGTCCCAGTGGTGCACGGTGATCCGGTCACCGGCAGCCGCCACCAGCGGCGCCGGGTCACCGCCGCCGACCACCACGACGTGCCGCACCGTGGTCAGCTCGCCGATCACCCGGGCCAGCAGCGGGAGCAGCGTGCTGTCGACGAGCACCACCCGGTCCTCGGCGTGGTTGGCGATGTAGACGACCTGGTCGGGGAAGAGCCGGATGTTGAGCGTGTGCAGCACCGCGCCCATGCTCGGCACCGCGAAGTAGGCGACCAGGTGCTCGTTGTTGTTCCACATGAAGGTGGCGACCCGCTCGTCCCCGGTCACCCCGCACTCGTCGCGCAGCGCGTGCGCCAACCGGGCGGCGGTGCGCCCCACCTCGGCGTACGTCATCCGGCGGGGCTCGGCGCCGGTCCAGGTCACCACCTCGGCCGTGCCGTGCACTCCTGCGCCGTGCTCGAGGATCCGGGAGACCTGCAGAGGGGCGTCCATCATCGTGCTACGCATGGGTAACAAGCTAGTGTCGCGGGTCACACGTTGGGAACCCCCGTAAGTTGTCGCAGGTGAGCATCTCCTGGGCCGACTCATACGTGGGGCAGTTGCGCGCGCTCGCCGGGGACCGGACGCTGATGTTCGTCGGCGCCCGTGCCGTGGTGAACGACGACGCCGGACGCATTCTGCTGATCAAACGCTCGGACAACGGCCAGTGGGCCATGCCGGCCGGCGCGATGGAGCTGGGCGAGTCGATAGCCGACTGCGCGGTCCGCGAGGTCCGTGAGGAGACCGGACTGCGGGCCCTGCGGGTCTGCGCGTTCGCCCTCTACACCGGCCCCGACCGGACGAGCACCAACATGTACGGCCACACGTACCAGGTGTTCACGACGGCGTTCAAGGTGGAGGAGTGGGACGGGCAACTGGCCCGGGTCACCGACGAGACCACCGACGCGGGCTTCTTCGCCCGGGACCGGTTCCCCGCCCCGCTCTCCACATCGGTCATCGAGACCCTGGCCGACCTGGACGTCTTCGAGCAGACGAACCGACTGATCCTCAAGTAGGTCGGCCCCGGAGTCTGCCGACTCCGGGGCCGTGCCTCACTGGGGCAGCCGAACCCCGGCGAAGTACCCCTCCTGGATCCAGTTCGGGTACGCGACCGGCAGCTTGGTGGCCTCATCCAGCTCGGTGAGGTCCTGCTCGGTCAGGGTGAGGTCCGAGGCGGCGATGTTGTCCACCAACTGATCGTGCTTGCGGGCTCCGACGATCACGCTCGTCACCGCGGGCCGGGACAGCAGCCAGGCGACCGCCACCCGGGCCGGGCTGACCTCGTGCCGCTCGGCGACGCCCTTGAGCACGTCGACCACCCCGAAGGCGTGCTCCGGGTCGAACGGCGTGAAGCTGGCGTAACCGGGCTGGGCGCTGCGCGCGCCGCTGTCGGCGACGGCCCCGTCCCGGCTGACCTTGCCGGAGAGGAAACCACCGGCGAGCGGGCTCCAGACGGTCAGCCCGACTCCCTCGTTGAGCGCCATCGGCACCACGTCGCGCTCCACGTCCCGGCCCAGCAGCGAGTAGTACTCCTGCACCGAGACGAACCCGGCCAGCTTCTCCCGGGCGGAGATGCCCAGCGCCTTGGAGATCTGCCAGGCGGCGAAGTTGGCGGCCCCGATGTAGCGGACCTTGCCCTGCCGGACCGCGTCGTCGAGCGCGCGCAGCATCTCCTCCATCGGAGTGATGTGGTCGAAGTTGTGGATCTGGTACAGGTCGATGTGATCGGTGCCCAGCCGGCGCAGGCTGTCCTCCAGGTTCTGCATGATGTGCAGCCGGGAGGTGCCGACGTCGTTCGGGCCGGGCCCGGTGCGGGAGTGCACCTTCGTCGCCAGCACGACGTCGCGACGCCGCTTGCCGAGCGCCTTGCCGAGCAGTTCCTCGCTCTCGCCGTCGCTGTAGCCGTCGGCGGTGTCGACGAAGTTGACGCCGGCGTCCAGCGCGGTGTCCACCAGCCGCTGCACCTCGGGCAGCGCCAGCCCACCGAGGGTGCCCCAGAGCGGGTGCCCGCTGCCGCCGAAGGTCATCGCGCCGAGCGAGATCTCCGAGACGTACACCCCGGTGGTGCCCAGCAGTCGGTACTTCACGTGTGTTGCTCCTCGTGGTGGGTGGGAGGCCGAGGTCAGGCCCTCCCTGGTCACTATGTCGGACACTGTGTCCGGCAACGAGCGTACGTCGCCGATCCGGCCCCCGGCCACCTAGGATTCCGGCTATGCCCTCGATCACCCGCCGCCGCCCGCGCAACCCCGACGGACGAGCCGCCGTCGAGGCACGGGTGCTGGCGGCCACCGAGCGCCTGCTGCGGGAGGGCATCCGCTTCACCGACCTCGGGGTACAGCGGATCGCCGCCGAGGCGGGGGTGGCGCGGTCGACCTTCTACACCCACTTCCGCGACAAGACCGAACTGCTCATGCGTCTCGCCGGCACCATGCGGGAAACCTCCTTCGGCCGCACCGGCGAGTGGAGTCCGGCCGGGCCGGGCGATCCGCTCGCGGCGCTGACCGAGGTCTTCGCCGACGTGATCCGGATCTACCGGACGTACGCCCCGGTCCTGGCAGCGGTCAGCGAGGTGGCCGCGTACGACGAGGTGGTCCGCGAGTACTGGGCGGCGGGGCTGGAGCGGTTCGTGGCCCGTACCGTGCAGGCGCTCCGCGTCGAGCAGGAGGCCGGACGTACCCCCGCCGACCTGGACGTGACGGCGGCCAGCCGGCTGATCGTGGTCGGCGGCGACCGCTTCCTTGCCGATCACGTCAGCGCCACTCCGGCCGACCCCGAGACCGACGCGGCGGCCGCCCGGGAGTTGGCGGCGACCTGGTGGTACGGCGTCTACCGCCGCCCCGCCTGACCAACCGGCCGCGCTCAGATCATCGTCTGGGACTTGGCCTCCATGTCGGCGGCCGCCTCCTCCTTTGACTCGCGGGTCAGCGGCTTGCCACCCGGGGCCGGGGCCTCGCCGCCGAGCGGGTCGGCACCACCGGTGGCGCCCTTCGGACCGGCACCCCGCAGCTGGGTGTTGGGCAGCGTCAGGGTGACCACCACCGCCACGATCGCGATCAGGCCGGCGGTCAGGAAGACCATGTCCAGCGCGTCGACGAAGGCGCCCTGGATGGCCGCGCGGACCGGCCCCGGCAGGGCCAGGATGGTGGCCGGATCGTTGATCGAGATGTTGGTCCCACCACTCGCCGCCACGGCGGCCTGCTCCTGCGGCGGGAGCTGCGCGATCGCGCCGGGCAACCGGTCGGCGAGCCCGCCGGTCAGCCGGGACGAGAGCACCGTGCCGAGGATCGCCACCCCGAACGAACCGCCCAGCGACCGGAAGAACGTCGCCGAGGAGGTGCCGGCCCCCAGGTCGCGTACGGAGACCGCGTTCTGCACCGCCAGGATCAGCGACTGCATGCACAGACCCAACCCGATGCCGATCACCACCATGTACCCGAACGCGACCCAGAGCGAGGTGTTCACCGCCAGCTGGGTGAAGAGGAACATGCCGGCCAGCAGGGTCACCGAACCGGCCACCGGGAACCACTTGTACCGGCCGATCCGGGTCATCGCGCGACCGGTCAGGATCGAGGTGATGATGATCCCGGCCATCATCGGCAGCATCAGCAGACCGCTCTGGGTCGGCGAAGCCCCCTTGACGATCTGCAGGTACAGCGGGATGAAGATGATCGAGCCGAACATCACCAGACCGATGATGAGCAGGGCTGAGTTGGCCAGCGCGAAGGTGGCACTGCGGAATAGCCGCAGCGGCAGGATCGGCTCGGCCACCCGGGCCTCCTGGAGGACGAAGAGCACCCCCAGCACCGCACCGACAACGAAGAGACTGATGATCACGCCAGAGCCCCAGGGGTACTCGTTGCCACCCCAGCTCAGCGCCAGCAGCAGGGAACTCACCCCGGCCACCAGCAGACCGGCGCCGAGCCAGTCGATCGAGTGGTCCCGACGTTCGAACGGGATCAACCGCATCACGTGGTAGCAGACGACGATGGCCAGGATCGCCAACGGCACGTTGATGTAGAAGATCCATCGCCAGTCGGTCTCCGCGAAGTAACCACCCACCAGCGGCCCGGCGACCGACGAGATCCCGAAGACCGCGCCGAACAGACCCTGGTAGCGGCCACGCTCACGGGGTGACACCACATCCGAGATGATGGTGAAGGCCAGCGTCAGCAGACCACCCGCGCCGAGACCCTGGATCCCTCGGGTGACGATCAGCTGGGTCATGTTCTGCGACAGCCCGGCCAGCAACGACCCGACCAGGAACGTGCCGATCGAGAAGAGGAAGACCGGTCGACGCCCGTACAGGTCGGCCATCTTGCCGTACAGGGGCGTCGACGCGGTCGAGGCGAGCAGGTACGCGGTGACCACCCAGGAGTAGTGGTTGATCCCGCCCAACTCGCCCACGATGGTCGGCAGTGCCGTGCCGACGATGGTCTGGTCGAGTGCGGCCAGCAGCATGCCGGTCATCAGGCCGAGCATGAGCAGCCGGATCTGCTGACGGTTCAGCACCGGCGCGTCGGAGGCTTCCGTGGTCATGTGCCCTTCTATCCCGTCACCCGCAGAACATGCGCCGAACCCCCACCCCAGCAGGGTTGATCATGAAGTTATTGCCATGACACCCGCGCAAGGCGGCAACAACTTCATGATCAACCGGGGAGGTCGGGGTCAGGGGGTGGTGAAGGATTTGGTGATCTCCGCGCAGAAGGCGGGGAGGTCGTCGGGTTTGCGGCTGCTGGTGAGGTTGCCGTCGGTGACGCACTCCTCGTCCACCCAGGTGGCTCCGGCGTTGGTCAGGTCGGTACGCAGGGTGGGCCAGGACGTGATCCGCCGACCCCGCACCACGTCCGCCTCGATCAGCGTCCACGGGCCGTGACAGATCACCCCGACCGGCTTGCCCGCGTCGAAGAACGCCTTCACGAACCGCACCGCGTCCGGGTCGCCGCGCAGGAAGTCCGGGTTCGCCACCCCGCCGGGCAGCACCAGCGCGTCGTACCCGGCGGCGTCGGCCTTGTCGACTGTCACGTCCACGTCGTAGGTCTTGGACTGGTCCAGGTGGTTGAAGGACTGGATGGAACCGGGCTTGAGCGAGACCAGCTCCGCCGTCGCGCCGGCGTTCTCCACCGCCTCGCGTGGCTGGACGTACTCGACCTCCTCGACGCCGTCGGCGGCCAGGAAGGCGATCCGCTTGCCCTGCAATGTCGCTGCCATCTCGTACATCTCCTCTCTGGGGGTACCCCAGTTCCCTTCCCGCCGCCGAACACCCGAAACAGGCCGGACAGGTCCGGACCGGTGCGGACCGGCCAGGCGCCACCGAAGGTGGCATGACCAGCGGCGGGACCGGCCGTCAGCCAGGTTTGTCGGCCAGGCCGCTGGGGACCCGGACGGGCATGGCAGGAGCAGCAGCGGAACAGCGCCGGCTCGCCACCGTCGTGGAGAGCTGGCTCGAACGCCCAGTCCTGATCGTCGGTGACGCCATGTTGGACGAATGGCGGTTCGCCGACTCCGACCGGCTCTGCCGGGAGGCGCCCGCCCCCGTCCTCACCCTGCGGCGGCGGATCTCCGCCGCCGGTGGGGCCGCGAACACCGCCGTCAACGTCGCCGCCCTCGGTGGCCGGGCGGTGCTGGTGGCACCGGTCGGTGCCGACGTCGCCGGGGACGAACTGCACGACTGCCTGGACCGGGCCGGCGTCTGGGACCGCACTGTCAACCAGCCCGGGCGGCCCACCCCGGTGAAGCGGCGGATGCTGGCCGGCAACCAGATCCTCCTGCGCGAGGACTCCGGCGACCCGGAGGACGCCCTGGACCACGACGGGGTGGCCCGACTGCTCACCGCCCTGAGTTGTGCCACCGAGGAGTTGCGCGCCGCCGCCGGTGGGGAAGCCCCGACCCTGGTGGTCTGCGACTACGGCCTGGGCGCGCTGCCCGCGCCGGTCCGCGCGTGGCTGGTCGACAACCGCGAGCGGTACGCCACCGTCGCGCTGGACGCCCACGACCTGGCCGACTGGCGGGGCCTCGCGCCGACAGTGGTCACTCCCAGCTTCGCCGAGGCGACCCGGCTGTTGGCCCGTGCGGGCGGCACCACCCGACCGACCGGCGGCACCGAACTGCACCTGGAGCACCCGGACAACGGCCTGGCCGACGGGCCGTCCGAGATGACAGCGGGTGCCGCCCCGGGCGCGGTACGGGCCGACGACGGCACCGGCAGCACTGCCCCGGGGCCGATCGGTGAACCCACCCCGGGCGAGGGACGGGTGGCCCTCACCGGCGACGGGCTCAGCGTCACCGGCACCGGCGTCACAGTGAACACCCGGGCCGGTGAGGGCGTCGACCGGGCCGTCCTGGCCGAATCGCGGCTGG
>NZ_JAGPXZ010000331.1:0-6447 GCF_018070305.1 Micromonospora sp. M51
GCGTGCGTGGCGACCGATTTGCCGCTGACGTAGCTGGCCATGACGTGCTCGGCGACGGCGTCGATGAGGCCGTCCTTGTCACCGAACAGGCGGTAGATGGTCGGCGCCTGCACACCTGCGGCCTGGGCGACGGCGCGCGTCGTCACCGCGTTAGCGCCCTTCTCGCGCAGCAGTTCGGTTGCTGCCGCGACGATGCCCGCGCGGACGTCGTCGCGGGATGCCATGTCCTGCGTCGTCACCATGAATCAATGCTAACAGCGACTTGTTAACCACGGATTATCGCTGCTAACGTTTCAGTCGTAACGCCGATATCAAGGGAGTGTGCAACATGTTCGTCGTCACCGGTGCCACTGGTCAGCTCGGGTCCCAGATCGTCGACCGGCTGCTCGACCGGTTACCAGCCGAGGCGGTGGGCGTGAGCGTGCGCGACGTCGACCGGGCCGTGGGCCTCGCCGAGCGGGGTGTGCGGGTGCGCGCCGGCGACTTCACCGACCCGGCCACGCTGGAGCACGCCTTCGAGGGCGCCGACAAGGTCCTCGTCGTGTCCGCCGCCATCCGTGGGGCCGCCGCGGTCGCCGCGAACCGCGCCGCCATCGACGCCGCCCGCGCCGCGGGAGCCAAACGAATCCTCTACACCAGCCACCAGGCCGCCTCCCGGGACTCGCTGTTCGCCCCCCAGCCCACCCACGCCGCGACCGAGGAGCACCTGGCCGGGCTGGGGGTTCCCTTCACCGCCCTGCGCAACGGGTTCTACGCGAGCACGCTCAGCCTCTGCATCGGGGCGGCGTTGGAGACCGGTCAACTCGTGGCGCCGGCGGACGGCCCGGTGTCCTGGACCGCGCACGCCGACCTGGCCGAAGCCGCGGCCATCGCCCTGGCCGAGGAGGGCCTGCTCGACGCCATCACGCCGGCGCTGACCGCTGCGCAGGCGCTCGACCTCGAGGCGGTGGCCGCTATCCTGAGCGACATCACAGGCCGCACCGTCACCCGGGTGGTCGTCACCGACGACCAGTGGCGCTCGGCCGCCATCGCAGGTGGCATGCCCCCGGCGGCCGCCGACTTCACCCTCGGCATGTACCGCGCGGCGCGTCGCGGCGAGTTCGCCGTCACCGATCCGACGCTGGAGACCCTCATCGGTCGCCGTCCGACATCCGCTCGCGCAGCACTGGAGGCCACCGTCGCCCAGCGTTGACGGGCCGGGTCGGCGGAGGTTGACCCTCGACGTGGTTGAGGCTCGACCATCGGCGACATGACCGAGCAACCGACCGCCGATCCGACCATGACCCGCATCATCGAGGCCGTGCACCTCGGCCATGGTGGCGCGCCCGCCGAGGCCCGTGCGCTGCTCACGGCGCTGTGGGACGACATCGGCCCGACCGGGGACGCCCTGCACCGCTGCACCCTGGCGCATCACCTCGCCGACCTGCAGGACAGCACCGAGGCGGAGCTGAGCTGGGACGAACGTGCCCTGGCCGCGGTGTCCGAGCTGACCGACGAACGCGCCCAGCGATACCTGTCCGCACTGCAGGTTCAGGCGTTCCTGCCGTCGCTGCACCTCAACCTGGCCGACTGTCACCGGCGGCTGGGTAACGTCGCTGCGGCTCGGGAGCACCTCGCCCGAGCCCGCGAACACCTGGTACTCCTACCGGACGACCCGTACGGCGAGAGCATCCGCGTCGCCGTCCGTGACTTCGTCGAGGACGATCCGACCGACCACCGGCGACAGGGACCGGTCACCGGTCCTGGTGCGCGACGGTCGTCCGGTAGGCCTGCGGTGAACGTCCGTAGCGGGCCCGGAAGAGGCGACTGAAGTGGGCCTTGTCCCGGAAACCCCAACGGGCGGCGATGGCGTGGATCGGCTGCCGCACCAGCGGGTTGGCGAGGTCACGCCGGCACTGCTCCAGGCGTTTGGCGCGGATGAGTTCGGCGACTGTCGTCGAGTCACCTTCGAACAGGCGGTGCAGCGATCGCAGCGAGATGTGGTGGACGGCGGCGACGCTGCGGGGGCTGAGCTCGTCGTTGTCCAGGTGGCGGTCGATGAAATCGACGACGCGGGCCCGCAACGTGGTTTGCCGGGCCTCCGGCGACAGGGTGTCCTCGATGTCGAGGTACTGGGCGAACGCGGCGGCGAGCAGGTCCAGCGCCACGCTGCCCAGCACCTCGGCCTGGGCCGGCTGGTACTGCTCCGGGTGTGCGGCGATGCTGCGCAGGTGGTGGACCAACAGCCCGCCGACGCCGACGTGCGACGGCAGCGGCGTGGCCAGCAGCCGGCGGATCCGGTCCGGCGCCACTGGTAGCGACAGGTGCGGTATCTGCACGGTGATCGTGTGGGCGAGGCCGGAGCCGTCAGCGCTGTGCCGGGCGACGTGCGGCCGCGCGGTGTCCAGGAGCGTGAAGTGGTTTCCGGCTTCCAACGGGGACTCGGTGCGGTCCTGGATCAGCGTGCTGCGGCCGGTGAGTGGGAGCGCGAGCTGGTACACGTCCCCCTCGGTTCTGCGGACCAGTTTCGCGGGCCGGACCGAGTCCAGCGACGGGTACCGCAGCGAGGCCATCCGAACGCGGCCCAGATCGATGGCCTGGGCGTAGGCCACGAAGTTGTCCAGGTGACCGCTGCTGATGTGCGCAGGCGCCATCTCCTGAGCGATCAGTGCGTACCAGAACTCGAACCGGTCCGCCGGCGGTAACACCGTCGTGTCCACCACCAGGTTGGGCAACACTCTGCTCGCCTCCCCCGCATGCGAGGATGGATTCTTGCATGCTTCGATCCGTGGTGCCCATGACGGGATTCCCACACGCGGTGCGTCCCAGGGGGTTGCTGAGTGTCAGTGGTGACCGGTGCCGACCTGCACGAGGCGGCCGAGGAGATGACCCGGGTGCTGGAGCCACACCGCGAACGCGACTGGTCGGTGCCGGCCGGCTCGCTGAGCTGGAGCTGCTGGACCACCGCGGCGCACGTCGCGCACGACCTCATCGGGTACGCGGGCCAGGTCGCCGGCCGCCCGGATGACGGCTATCTGCCGTACGACCTGCGGGTCTCCCCCGACGCGAGCCCGACGCAGGTGCTCACCGTGGTGCGAGCCTGCGCCGGTCTGCTCGCCACCGCCGTCGACGCCGCGGGCCGGGACACGCGGGCCTGGCATTGGGGCCCGTGCGACCCGGCCGGTTTCGCCGCCATGGGCGTGGCCGAGACCGTGCTGCACACCCACGACATCACCCTCGGCCTCGGTGTGCCGTGGCAGCCACCGCAGCGACTGAGCGCGCTGGTGCTGCGGCGACTCTTCCCGGACGCCCCGGCCGGTGCGGCACCCGAGGTGCTGCTGTGGATGACCGGCCGGGGTGAGTTGCCCGGCCGGACCCGGCGCACCTCCTGGGTCTGGCGGGCCAGGGTGGACTGACGGCTAGGCGTGCAGGGCGTGCCGGTGACCATCCAGCGGGAAGGGCGGCCGGGCCGGCAGCACCTCCTGGAACACGAAGCCGCACTTCTGCGCCACCCGGCAGGACGCCACGTTGTCCACCTGGTGCAGCAGGTCGAGACGCGTCACCTCGGGGAACCGGTCGAACGCCCAGCGGCTCAGCGCGATCACCGCGCGGGGCGCGACCCCACGACCGCGTGCCCACGACGTCGTCCAGTAGCCCACCTCCGGCGCCGGGCGCTGCGGAGTGACCCCCTTGAGCACCACGTTGCCGACCAGCCGCGCGCCGTCGGCCTGCTCTTCGACGACGGCGAAGGTGTACCGGCGGCCGTCGGCCCGGTCCCGCTGGGTGCCCTTGAGCCACCGCCGGGCCTCGGCGGCGTTGGTCACCGGATGACTGGTCCAGTGCCGCAGGACCGGGTCCCGGTACGCGTCCACCAGGTCATCGAGGTCGTCGGCGCACCACTGACGCAGGGTGACATCCGGTGTCGAGGGTGGGCCGGGTGCCGGTGATGATCCGTTGAGCATCGGCACAGTCTGCCGTGTCCGTGGCCGTGGGGTCAGCCCCGACGGCGGCGCCACCGCTGCCACCAGCCCCGGCGCGACGGTCTCACGGCGGTCACCGCTTCGGTGACGGTGACGGTGACCTCGGGGCGGGCCCGTTCGGCGCGCCAACGGCGGATGACGTCCTCGGTGTTGACCGGGCGCACCGCGATCCGGGGCCCGTCGTCGGGGAAGCGCAGCCACGCCACGATCTGCACGTTCAGCTGCCCGACGAAGTCCCGGACGGACTGCTCGGTGGGCAGGTCACGGACCTCGTCGGGGACCTGCTCGATACGGCGGCGCAGTTGCAGCGACGTGGGCAGCAGCAGGTCACTGGGGAGTGCCTCGCGCTCCAGGAAGCTCTTGATCCACCAGGCCTCGTCGTACGGCGCCCCCCGACCGGGGATCGGCTTGCCCGTGCCGGGCAGGTCGTCGAACTCGCCGCGCTGAATGGCATCCTGGATCTTCGCCTCGACTGACGCTTCCCACGCCTCGGTCACCCTGCGGCACCTCCCCTGGCCACCGTAACGCGCCGCTTCCGGTTGGCGGCACGCGTGTGCCACTGATCAGCGCGCCCGTGACGGTGGGCATTCCCGCCGTGGCCGCGGGGCGCCGGCAAACGCGAGTGGATCACCCCGGATCGCAGGCCACGGCTCGCCAGGTGGCTCTGGGCCGGGATGTTCGTCCCGATTACGGTCAGTGTGGGGGTCTACCGAACGGGGGAATCGTCGTGGTCGGTGCGGGCGCACTGCTGGGTATCGCGCTGGTGGCGTTGGGGCTGGTGCTCACCCCCGGCCCGAACATGGTCTACCTGGTGTCCCGCTCGGTGGCGCAGGGCCGCAGGGCCGGGCTGGTCTCGCTGCTCGGGGTGGCCGCCGGATTCGGCGTCTACCTGGCGGCGGCGGTCGCCGGACTGGCCACCGTCTTCGTCCTGGTGCCGACGCTGTACGCGGTGGTGAAGCTCGCCGGCGCCGGCTACCTGCTCTGGCTGGCCTGGCGGACGCTGCGTCCGGGCGGCGGTTCACCGTTCGCCCCCGCACCGCTGCCACCGGACCCGCCCCGGCGGCTGTTCACCATGGGCCTGGTCACCAACCTGCTCAACCCGAAGATCGCCATCCTGTACGTGTCGCTGCTGCCCCAGTTCATCGACCCGACCCGGGGGCACCTCGCCACGCAGAGCCTGCTGCTCGGTCTGACCCAGATCGCCGTGGCGTTGAGCGTGAACGCGCTGATCGTGCTCAGCGCCGGCGCCCTCGCGGGGTTCTTCGCCCGCCGGCCGGTGTGGCTACGGGTGCAGCGCTGGGTGACCGGCACCGCCCTGGCCGCGCTGGCGATCCGCATCGCCGCGGACCGCTCACGCGCGGCCGTGGCCACGCCCTGACCCGGCCGCCCACCGCCCCGGTCGGGTGGCCGTCCTGCGCCGCTCGCCCGGACGGCGCGCCGATGAGGTTTCCGCGTCGCGCTCGTCGGTACGGGTGAGATCGACTGACGAGAGGCTGACACGATGCGGAAACTGATCTTCGGCATGAACGCGACACTGGACGGTTACGTCGCCGCGCCGGGCGACGACATCAGTTGGAGCGGGCCGACCGACGAGCTGTTCCAGTGGTGGCTCGACCGCGAACGGGCGATCGCGCTGTTCCTGTACGGGCGCAAGCTGTGGGAGATGATGAGTTCCTACTGGCCGACCGGCGACCAGCAGCCGGGTGCCACCCCGGCGCAGGTCGAGTTCGCGCGGAACTGGCGGGACACGCCGAAGGTGGTGTTCTCCTCGACGATCGACAAGGTCGACTGGAACACCCGGCTGGTCACCGGCGACGCGGTCGCCGAGATCACCCGGCTCAAGGCCGAGGACGGCGGGCCGATGAGGGTTGGTGGCGTGACGCTCGCCGGCGCGGTGATGCGGGCCGGGTTGGTCGACGAATTCGAGGTTGTGACCCACCCGGTGCTGCTGGGCGGCGGCAAGCCGCTCTTCAGCGCACTCGACAGCTGGGTGAACCTGAACCTGGTGGAGACGCGGACGTTCCCGGGCGGTGTGGCGCTGGCCCGGTACGAGACGAGGCGATAGCAACGGTCACCTGCCCCGGCCCGTGCGTGGATCTGTGATCACAGTGTCGGTGCCAGGTCCAGCCACGGCTTGTCGGTGGCGTCGAAGCCGGTGAGTTCGGCGATCTTCCCGTCGACGATGTGCAGGACGGCGATGGCGAACAGCCGGTACTGCGAGTCGCCGGGGGCGCGGAGGTAGAGCGCGGCGGCTGGCATGCGGTTGACCGTCGTGGTGATACCGCGCCAGTCGTCGTGCCCGCGCTGGAAGAGCCCACCGGAGATCCAGCCGTCCACCGCGTCCCCGGCCGTCGTGGTCACGGTGCCCGGGTCGGGCAGCATCGCGAAGCGCAGGTCGTCGCGCAGCAGGGACATCAGCCCGTCGAGGTCGTTGCGCTCATGCGCGCGGATGTACGACCTCACCGCGCCGCGCTCGTCGCTCGACAGC
>NZ_JAGPXZ010000332.1:0-6427 GCF_018070305.1 Micromonospora sp. M51
ACCGTCTCCACCAAGGTGGGCCGGCTGCTCGTCCCCGACGGTGGTGACCGGCAAGAGTTCTGGGCCGAGCCGACCGACCTCGTGCCCCGGTTCGACTTCTCCGCCGCCGGAGTACGCCGCTCCCACGCGGAGAGCCTGGCCCGAATGGGGCTGGACCGGATCGACATCGCGCACATCCACGACCCGGACGACCACCTCGCCGAGGCGGTCGCCGGGGCGTACCCGGCGTTGGCGCAGCTGCGGGCGGCCGGCGAGATCGGCGCGGTCAGCGCCGGCATGAACCAGGCCCCGGCGCTGGTCGAGCTGGCCCACGCCGGCGACTTCGACTGCTTCATGCTCGCTGGCCGGTACACGCTGCTGGACCAGTCCGGCCTCGACGAGCTGTTGCCGCTGTGCCAGGCGAAGGGGATCGCGATCATCGCCGCCGGGGTCTACAACTCGGGCCTGCTGGCCGACCCGAGCCCGGGCGCCCCCTACGACTACGCCCCGGCCGGCCGCAGGCTGCTCGACCGGGCCACCGCGATCCGGTCGGTGTGCGAGCGGCACGGCGTACCGCTGCGGGCCGCGGCGATCCAGTTTCCGCTCGGGCACCCGGCGGTCACCAGCGTGGTGGTCGGCGCCCGGGACCCGGAGCAGATCGCCGACAACGTGGCGATGTTCGAGTGGGACGTGCCCGATGCGCTGTGGGCCGATCTCAAGGCCGAGGGTCTGCTGCCGAGCCAGGTGCCGACGCCGTGATCATCGACGCGAGCAGCCGTCCGGCTTGTGTCGCGACTCGTACCTATGCACTGGAGGTTGGTTCGTGAAGTTCATGCGCGTCGGGCCCGTGGGGCGGGAACGCCCCGTGCTGTTCGCCGACGGAAGGCACTTCGACCTCTCGTCGCTCACCGCCGACATCGACGGCGAGTTCCTCGCCGGCGACGGCGTGCGGAGGGTCCGCGAGGCCACCGACCTGCCCGAGATCGACGTCACCGGTCAGCGGGTCGGCGCACCGGTCGCCCGGCCCGGGGTGGTGCTCTGCGTGGGGCAGAACTACGCCGCGCACGCCGCCGAATCGGGCGCCGCGCCACCGACCGACCCGATCATCTTCTACAAGGCGCCCAACACCGTCGTCGGCCCGCACGACGAGGTCCTGATCCCGCGTGGCTCGACGAAGACGGACTGGGAGGTGGAGTTGGCGGTGGTGATCGGCCGACCGGCCCGCTACCTCGCCTCGCCCGCCGACGCCCTCGGGCACATCGCCGGGTACGTCCTCTCCAACGACGTCTCCGAGCGGGACTTCCAACTCGCCGTCTCCGGTGGTCAGTGGTCGAAGGGCAAGTCCTGCGAGACGTTCCAACCGCTCGGCCCGTGGCTGGTCACCGCCGACGAGGTCGGCGACCCGCAGGCGCTGCGGCTGCGCTCCTGGGTCAACGGCGAGCCCCGACAGGACTCCAGCACCAAAGACATGATCTTCGACGTGGCGTACCTGGTCTGGCACCTGTCCCAGTACACAGTGCTGGAGCCGGGCGACGTCATCAACACCGGCACCCCGCAGGGAGTGGCGCTCTCCGGCCGCTTCCCGTACCTGACCGCCGGCGACGTGATGGAGGTCGAGATCGACGGCCTCGGTCGGCAGCGCAACACGCTCCGGGACGCCTGATGGCGGTGATCACCTCCGTCGACACGTACGACGTCCGGTTCCCCACCTCGCGGAACCTCGACGGTTCCGACGCGATGAACCCCGACCCCGACTACTCGGCCGCGTACCTGGTGCTGAGCACCGACGACGGCCCGGACGGGCACGGCTTCACCTTCACCATCGGGCGGGGCAACGACGTCTGCCGGGCGGCGATCGACGCGCTGGTGCCGTACGTGGTCGGCCTGGACCCGGACACCGTGGACCTCGGTGCGTTCGCCCGCTCGCTCACCCAGGACTCGCAGCTGCGCTGGCTCGGCCCGGAGAAGGGCGTGATGCACCTCGCCGCCGCAGCGGTGATCAACGCGATGTGGGACCTGGTCGCCAAGCGGGCGGGCAAGCCGGTCTGGCGCTACCTGGCCGACCTCAGCCCCGAGCAGATCGTCGACCTGGTCGACTGGCGTTACCTCACCGACGCCCTCACCCCCGACGAGGCACTGGAGATCCTGCGCGCCGCCGAGCCGGGTCGGGCCGACCGGATCGCCCGGCTGACCGAGCGGGGCTACCCCGCGTACACCACGTCGCCCGGCTGGCTCGGCTACTCCGACGACAAGGTGGTCGGGCTGGCCAGGCAGGCCGTGGCCGACGGGTTCACCCAGATCAAGCTGAAGGTGGGCGCGGACGCCGCCGACGACGTACGCCGCCTGAAGATCGCCCGCGAGGCGGTCGGCCCGCGGATCCGGATCGCGCTCGACGCCAACCAGCGCTGGGACGTCGCCGAGGCGGTCGACCGGATGCGCGAGTTGGCGCCGTACGACCCGTGGTGGATCGAGGAACCGACCAGCCCCGACGATGTGCTCGCCCACGCGGCGATCCGGTCCGCCCTCGCCACCAGCGCACCCGACGGCGGGCCGATCCGGGTCGCCACCGGCGAGCACGTGGCGAACCGGGTGGTGTTCAAACAGCTGCTCCAGGCCGGTGCCGTCGACGTCGTTCAGATCGACGCCTGCCGGGTGGGCGGCGTGAACGAGAACGTCGCCATCCTGCTGCTCGCCATGAAGTACGGGGTGCCGGTCTGCCCGCACGCCGGGGGAGTGGGCCTGTGCGAGCTGGTGCAGCACCTGTCGATGTTCGACTTCGTGGCGGTGTCCGGCTCGATGCGTGACCGGGTCGTCGAGTACGTCGACCACCTGCACGAGCACTTCCTCGACCCGGTGGTGATCAAGGACGGGCACTACGTGGCGCCCAGCGCGCCGGGGTTCTCCGCCGCGATGCGTCCGGAGAGCCTCGCCACGTACGCGTACCCCGACGGGCCGGCCTGGGTCTGACTCGGGACGCGCTTCACCGCGCGGCCGACCTGACGGCGGTGCGTCAACTACTCGGAAGGAGAGAGCAGCATGCGGTGTGACGGTCTGGTGGCAGTGGTGACCGGAGGCGGATCGGGGATCGGGCTCGCGTGTGTGCGGGCGTTCGCCGCCGCCGGCGCCCGGGTGGGTGTCCTGGACCTGGAGCTGTCGGGTCTGCCGGAGGATCCCGGCGTCCTCGGCGTCCGGGCGGACGTGTCCGACCGCGCCTCGCTGAGCACGGCCGTCGCAGCGGTCGCCGAGGCGTTCGGCGGCATCGACATCCTGGTCAACAACGCCGGGATCTCGGCCGTGGGCACGGTGGAGGAGAACGACGACGAGCAGTGGAGCCGGGTACTCGACGTCAATGTCTCCGGTGTGGCCCGCACCAGCGCCGTCGCCCTGCCGTACCTGCGCCGGTCGTCGTCCGCGGCGATCGTCAACATCTCCTCGATCGCGGCGACCACGGGTCTGCCCAAACGCGCCCTGTACTCGGCGTCGAAGGGTGCCGTGCACGCCCTCACCCTCGCCATGGCCGCCGACCTGGTGACGGATGGCGTCCGGGTCAACTGCGTCGCCCCCGGCACCGTCGACACGCCCTGGGTGGCCCGCCTGCTCGCCGGCGCCGCCGACCCGACGGCGGAGAAGCGGCACCTGGCCTCGCGGCAGCCGACCGGCCGCCTGGTGACCGCCGACGAGGTGGCCGCCGCCGTCGTCTACCTCGCGTCGCCCGCGACCGGGTCGGTGACCGGTTCGTCGCTGCCTGTCGACGGAGGCATGTCCGGCCTGCGCCTACCTGCCCCGGCGCGGCCCGCGGCCGATCCTGCCGAATCGGGCGCGTGACATGATTGCGCGATGGGGAAACAGCAGGACGTCGGCGAGCCCGACCGTCACAGCGGGTCCGGCACCACCGCCCACCGTCCGATCGGCGGGAGCGCTGACGCTCGACTCGCGCTCGCCCAGGACCCCACAACGCCACAAATGACCCTTATCGACCTGGCGTCCGACCCGTCGGTACTGGTCCGCAAGGCGGTCGCCGCTCGGGCCGACGCACCCGCACAGGCCCTGCGACCGCTCACCCGCGACCATGATCGTCAGGTCCGGGAGGCGGTGGCGAGGAACCCCTCCACCTCGATCGCCAACCTCATGCGCCTGGTCAAGGACGCCGACCGGTGGGTCCGCTGGGCGGTCGCCGGCAACCCGGCGTGCGACGAGTCGATCCGCCAGGTCATGGCGCAGACCTCGGACAAGGAGCTTCGCGGCCTGCTCGCGGAGAGTCGGGAGCTGGAGCCGGAGCTGGCCGCCAAGCTGATCGACGACGTGTCACCCGAGGTACGGGAACGACTCGCCACGCACACCCACGACCCCGACGTGATCACCGCCCTGTTGGCCGACCGCACCGCACGCGTACGCAAGGGGGTCGCCCGCAATCCACGGACCACCGCCGAGCAGCGCAGCGCGCTCGCCGCGGACCCGGTGGCCGACGTCCGTGCCGCGCTGGTGCGGGCCGTCGAGCTGAGCGAGGCGGATCTGGCCCGGCTGGTCGACGACCGCGCGGTGCAGGTCCGACTGGCGATGGCCACGTCCGACGTCGTCCCGCCGCACATCCGGCAGGCGCTCACTCGCGACGCCGACGAGATGGTGGCCAGCGCGGCGCGCGACCACCGCCCCGGAGCCGGCAACGCCTCCGCCGTGCGGGCACCCCGCATCGCGCACCGGCCCTCCGCCGGTGCGGGCCGATCGGGCGGCGGCACCGCCCGGTAGCACCGCGCCGTCCCCCAGGCCGTGCGGGCGGGTGCTGATCGGAGCCATCGGGGACCCGGGTGCTCCGCCGAGCGGCGGATGCGCCCGCGAGCGTGATGACTCACAGGCATCATGATGCCTGCGAGTCATCAGGCTGGTCGGGGCGTCTGCCCCACGACGACCGTGCGGGTTGGTGCGACCAGCTGCCGTCGGTCGCTGTCGGATCAGTACGGCCGCCGGATACCTCGATGCGACAGCACCCGCGCCTGCTCCTCGCTCATCTGGACATGATCCCAGCACCACCCCGCCATCGCCCGCCGCCGACGAGCGCCCATCCCGAGTGATGAGTTGTCGCGTCCGCGCCCGTCATACCTCCGACAGGACATGACGAGGCGGAAGGATGACGTGATGAGTGCGGACACGCGGCTGCAGGAGATGGTTGTGAGCGGTCTCGGCGAGGTCGACGAGCCGGCGTTCTCGGGGCTGGCACAGCGGCACCGGCGGGAGCTGCACGTGCACTGCTACCGGATGCTCGGCTCGTTCGAGGACGCCGAGGACACGGTGCAGGAGACGTTCCTGCGGGCCTGGCGGCGGCGGGAGACGTTCGAGGGGCGGTCGACGTTCCGGGCATGGCTGTACCGGATCGCCACCAACGCCTGCCTGGACCTGCTCGCCAAGCGCCGCCCGGAGCCGGCGACCGGCGGTGAGGTGCTGTGGTTGCAGCCCTACCCGGACCGGTTGCTCGACGAGCTGCCCGCGGGCGACGGGGACGAGCCGGAGAGCGTCGCCGTCGCACGGGAGACGATCGAGCTGGCGTACCTGGTCGCGGTCCAGCACCTGGCGCCGCGTCCACGGGCCGTGCTGATCCTGCGCGACGTGCTCGGCTGGCCGGCGAAGGACGTCGCGGAGCTGCTCGGGGATTCGGTCAACTCGGTGAACAGCGCACTGCAGCGGGCCCGTGCCGGCATGCGGGAGCACCTGCCCGCCGAGCGGCAGGACTGGGTCGGCGGCGACGAGGACGCCGGGACGCGCGAGCTGGTGCGCCGCTTCACCGACGCCAGCGTGGCCACCGACGTCGACGCGCTCGCCACCATGCTGCGCGACGACGTCCGCTCCTCGATGCCGCCCACGCCAGGCCTGTCCGTCGGCCGCGACGCGGTGCTGAGCAACTGGGTCGAGGACGGCTTCGACGCCATGACGGGCCTGCGCGCGGTGCCCACCTCGGTGAACCGGCAACCCGCTGTCGCCTTCTACCACTGGCGCGAGCAGGAGGGCGCGTACCTGCCGCTGACGATCGACGTCCTGCGCGTCACCGACGGCGCGATCACCGAGGTCTTCATCTTCCACGCCGACCAGTTCCCGCGGCTCGGTCTGCCGCCGCGACTGCCGGCCGACGGCAGGGAGTAGTCCCGATGCGGACGCTGACCCTGCCCGGGGGCGCCCGCGCGGCGGTGGTCGGGGCGCAGTGGTCCGACGCGTTCGCCGTCGTCACCAGCGGACGGATCCAGCTGGAGCTGCGCGACGGCGAACCAGGGCCGGTCCTCGGACGCGACGCCGGGTTCTGGCTGCGCGGCACCGGCGTCCGCGCTCTGCGCAACCCCGGCCGCCGCACGGCGACGGTGCGCGTCTGTACGCCACGGGACGTCCCACGCCAGTCAACCAGTCCGGTACGCCAGCTCACCGTCGATGGAGACGCCATGACCAGCACTGAGGACACCCAGAT
>NZ_JAGPXZ010000333.1:0-6418 GCF_018070305.1 Micromonospora sp. M51
GTGGCGGCGGCGGGGTCGACGGCGGCACGGTCGGCGGCGGCCTGGAACTGGGCTCGGGTGCAGACGCTGAGCAGCGCGTCCTTCTCCGGCTTGGCGATCGGGCCGACGACGGTGAACCCGACGGCGGCGTTCAGCGCGTGCACGGCCGTGTTGCGCACGTCCGGCTCGACCACCACCCGTCGGGTCGTCGGATCGTCGAAGAGCCATGCCATCACGGTGCCGATCACCGCCCGGGTGAAGCCGTGCACGGGTGTGCCGACCGGCGCGCAGAGGAAGTGCATGCCCACGTCACCGGGCTGGTGGTCGTAGAGGCCGACAAGTTCGACGTGGGCCGGATCGTAGCGCTCCGCGAGGAAGGCCGGGCTCCCCCGCCACAGCCCGAGGTACGCGTCGTGGTGCGGGTGCCCGGCGATCCGCCGGTACTCCTCGGCCACCTGGGCCTCGTCGGCGTCCTGCATCAGCCAGAACGCCGCCTTCGGGTGGGTCACCCAGCCGTGCAGCAGCGCAGCGTCGGCGTCCGGGTCGAGCGGCCGCAGCGCGAACTCGCCGAGCCGCTCGTCGACGCGGGTGAAGGCGGTGGTCACGACGACACCCCGAACTCCTGGAAGGTGATGCTCTTCTCGATCGGGTAGTGCTCCCGGCCGAGCAGCTCGGAGATGATCCAGGAGTTGCGGTAGGCGCCCATGCCCAGGTCCGGTGAGGTGATGCTGTGCGTGTGGGTGCCCGCGTTCTGCAGGAAGATGCCCCGTCCGCTGTGGTCGATGCTGTAGTTGCGGGCCACGTCGAAGCGGCCGTGCGCGTCCCAGCGGATCCGGTCGCGCACCGGCGCGAGGAACTCCGGCACCCGGTAGTGGTAGCCGGTGGCCAGGACGAGGCCCTCGGTACGCAGCGTGAAGTCGCGCTCCTGCTCCACCTGACGCAACCCCAGCGTGTACCCACCGTCCTGGTGCTCGGCGCTGACCAGCTCGGTGTTGGTGAGCAGGCGGGTGTTCACCGGTCCGTCGACGCTGAGCGCGTAGAGCAGGTCGAAGATGTCGTTGATCAGGTCGGCGTTGATCCCCTTGAACAGGCCCTTCTGCGCGGACTCCAGCCGGTAGCGGGTCGCCTCGGGCAGCGCGTGGAAGTAGTCCACGTAGTCCGGTGAGGTCATCTCCAGCGTCAGCTTGGTGTATTCGAGCGGGAAGAACCGCGGTGAGCGGGTCACCCAGTTGAGCTGGTAGCCGTACCGGTCGATGTCACCGAGCAGGTCGTGGTAGATCTCGGCGGCGCTCTGCCCGCTGCCCACCACGGTGATGCTGCGCTTGGTGCGCAGCGCCGCGCGGTGCTCCAGGTAGTGGGAGTTGTGCACGGCGTCGCCGGGCAGTCCGGCGACGGCCGGCGGCAGGTGCGGCGGGGTGCCGGTGCCGAGCACCAGATGCCGGGCCCGGTATTCGACGGTCTCCCCCGTGCCGGTGGCGGCCCGCACCACGTACCGCTCGTCGGTGCTGTCGTACTCCACTGTGGTCACGGTCTGACCGAAACGCAGGTTCGGCAGTTTCGCCGCCGCCCACCGGCAGTACGCGTCGTACTCGCTGCGCAACGGGTAGAAGCTCTCCCGGATGTAGAACGGGTAGAGCCGGCCGATCTCCTTCAGATAGTTGAGGAAGGAGAAGGGCGACGTCGGGTCGGCGAGGCTGACCAGGTCGGCGATGAACGGGGTCTGCAACCGGGCCGACTCCAGCAGCATGCCGGGGTGCCAGGCGAGGCTCGGCCGGGCCTCCAGAAACACTCCGTCGAGTTCGCCGATCGGCGCGGTGAGGCAGGCCAGGCCCAGGTTGTACGGGCCCAACCCGATGGCGACGAAGTCGTGGGTGGACATCGGGGTCTCCAGGTGCGGGTTCGTGGTCACCGGCGTCAGCCGACGGGGCAGGTCAGGTCGGCGGCGACGTGGTCGTGCACGTACCGCCCGGCGTGGGTGGCGATCAGGTCGAGCACGTACCCGACGTCGTCGACAGTGGTTTCCGGGTTGAGCAGTGTGAACTTCAGGAAGTGCCGGCCGTCGACCCGGGTCCCGGCGACCACGGCGAGACCGGACGCGGCGACGGCCTCCCGGGCGTGCAGGTTCGCGGCGTCGGCCAGGTCCCGGCCGGGGCCGGTGGGCAGGTAGCGGAACACCACGGTGCTCAGCTCGGAGCGCGTCACCACCTCGAAGCGTGGGTCCTCGCTGACCAGTTGCCAGGCGTCGGCGGCCCGGTCGACGACCTCGTCGAAGAGCGTGCCGAGCGCGTCCGGGCCCATCACCCGCAGGGTGAGCCAGAGCTTCAGCGCGTCGAAGCGGCGGGTGGTCTGCAGGCTCTTGTCGACCTGGTTGGGGATGCGCTGCTCCACCATCCGGGCCGGGTTGAGGTAGTCGGCGTGGTAGGTGACGTGCCGCAGCGCCCGCCGGTCGCGGACCAGCAGGGCGCTGGAGCTGACCGGCTGGAAGAACGACTTGTGGAAGTCGACGGTCACCGAGTCGGCCCGCTCGATGCCGTCGAGCAGGTGCCGGCGCGTCGGCGAGACGAGCAGACCGCAGCCGTACGCGGCGTCCACGTGCAGCCAGACGCCGGCCGCCGCGCAGATCTCGGCTAGCTCGGTGAGCGGGTCGATCGAACCGAAGTCGGTGGTGCCGGCGGTGCCGACGACCGCCATCACCACCAGCCCCGCCTGCCGGCACCGGGCGATCTCCGCGCGGACGGCGGCCGGCCGGATCCGTCGCCGGGCGTCGGTGGGTACCGCGATCACCGCGTCCGGGGCGAGGCCGAGCAGCTTGGCCGACTTCTGCACGCTGAAGTGACCGGCGGCGGAGGTGAGCACGCGCAGCCGGGGAAGCAGCTCGGCGCGTGCCGACGGGCCGACGGCGCCGACGCACGCCTCCTCGCGGGCCAGCAGCAGCGCCTGCAGGTTGGACTGACTGCCGCCGCTGGTGAAGATGCCGTCGGCGTGCGGGCCGAGGCCGATCCGTTCGGCGGTCCAGTCGATCAGCCGGCGCTCGATGAGGGTGGCCCCGGCGCTCTGGTCCCAGGTGTCCAGGGAGGAGTTCACGGCGGTGAGCACCGCCTCACCGAGCAGCGCCGGGATGGCCACCGGGCAGTTGAGGTGGGCCAGGTAGCGGGGGTGGTGGAACCAGACGGCGTCGCGCAGGTAGACGTTCTCCAGCTCGTCGAGCGCGGCGCCCGCGTCGCCCAGTGGACGGTCCAGATCGACCCGGTCGACCAGGGGGGCCAGCTCGGTCGGCGTGATTCCGGTGCCGGGACGGTCCACTGTCGCCACCCGGCGGGCGACCCGGTCGACGCCGTCGGCGATTGTCCGGCGGTACTGCTCGACCGAGCCGCCGTGCAGCAGCTGGGCCCGCGCGGTGGTCGATGCCGACGGCGGCGGCGTGGTGGTCTCGACGGGGTACGTCGGCACGGTCACGGAATGTCCTTCCACGTTCTCGACGAGGGCAGCCGGAACCCACCCCAGGCGCGGCGGTGCGCCTCGGGTAGGTGCGGTGTTCGTCAGCTGACCTTCTTCGCGTTCCGGATGGCGGTGGCGAGGTTCTCCAGCAGCGGCGCGGAGCCGGCGTACGAGAAGCGGGGCACCGCGTCCCAGGCGCTCACCTGGTTGGCCTTCACCGCCGGCAGTTGCTGCCAGGTCGGCTTGGCGGTGAGGTCCTTGGCCTGCAGCGCGGTGCTGCGGTTGTCCAGCAGGATCAGGTCGGCGGGGAACTTACCGGCGCTCTCCCAGCTCAGCGCCTCGAAGTAGTCGCCGGCTTCGAGCTTGGTGGGCACCACGATGTCGACGCCCAGCTCGGCGAAGTACATCAGGTCGGTGCTCACCTTGGGGTTGGAGACGTAGAACAGGTCGGGGCTGCCCGAGCAGGCCATGACCTTGATGCCGGGGTTGGCCTTGACGGCCTGCCGGACCGCTTCGGCGGCGGCGTCGAAGCGGGCCTTCGCGTCGGTGACCTTCTTGGCGGACAGGTCCGCGCCGAGCGATTCGGCAAGTGCCGCGTACCGCTCGATGGGCTTGGTCATCGGCACCCGGGCGGTGGTGACCGCCACGCTGGGCGCCAGCGGGAGGATCTTGTCCTTGCTCTCGTCCGGCACGTACCAGAGCGCGTCCGGGTCGTACATGTGGGTGACCAGCAGTTCGGGGCGCAGCGCCGCGTACTTCTCCAGGCTGAACTCGCCCCACACGTTGCCGAGGATCTCGACGCCCTCGACGTTCAGGTCGCCGGCCTGTGGGTCGGCCGTGCCGTCGGAACGCTTGGTCTCACCGAACACGCCGACGAGCTGCTTGTCGAGACCGAAATCGATCAGTGCGGCCGCCACGCCGGTGAAGGCCACCACGCGGGTAGGGCGGGCCGGCGCCTCGACCTTCCTGCCCCGGTCGTCGGTGAACGACCAGGGGCCGCCTCCGTTGCCGGTAGCGGGCTTGGGGGCGTCACCGGTGCCGCAGGCGGCGAGCAGGGTGGCGAGCGTGGCGGCGCCACCGGCGGCCAGGAGACCACGGCGGGAGAGACGGCGGGCGGACAGGGCATCGGGCATGGTGGTGTCTTTCGATCAGGGGTTGGCCGGGCTCGACCAGGGCAGCGGGGTTAGGTTAGCCTAACCTCGGTCATTGTCAACAGCGGTTCGCCGTTTCGCCACCACCCCGGAGCCCACACTGGACGCCACACCCACCGCCATCCGGCCGACACGTTCCGTGTCGACCCGGGGCGCTGTCGCACCCCCGAGCCGGCGTGGTCGCCGGGCGGCCCGCGCCGGCGGACTGGTCGCCGCCGTGGCCCTGCTCGCGGTGATCGTGGTGCTCAGCATCGCGGTCGGCGCGAAGGCCATGCCGCTCGCCGACGCCTGGTCCGGGTTGCTGCACCGCGACGCCGCCGAGTACGCGGTGGTGCACCGGATGCGCCTCCCCCGCACCCTGCTCGGGCTGCTGGCCGGTGCCGCCCTCGGTGTGGCGGGCGCGATCATGCAGGCCCTCACCCGCAACCCGCTCGCCGACCCCGGGCTGCTCGGCATCAACGCCGGTGCCTCCGCGGCCGTCGCCACCGCCGCCGCGTTCCTGGGCGTCACCGCCGTCGGCGGGTACGTCTGGTTCGCGCTGCTCGGCGCGGCGACGGTGACCGCGCTCGTCTACGCCGTCGGCGGCGGACGGGGCGCCACCCCGGCCCGGCTGGCGCTGGCCGGGGCGGCGCTCAACGCCACCCTCTACTCCTACGTGAGCGCGGTGATGCTGCTGGACACCGCGTCGCTGGAGCGGCTGCGCTTCTGGACGGTCGGTTCGCTGGCCAGCGCGGACCCGGCGACCGTCACCCGGGTGCTGCCGTTCATCGTGATCGGGCTGCTGGTCGCGCTCGGTGCCGCCCGCCCGCTGAACGCGCTCGCGCTCGGCGACGACGCGGCGCGCGCCCTCGGCGCTCGACCCGCGCTCATCCGCGCCGCCGTGATCGTCGCGGTCACCCTGCTCTGCGGCGCCGCGACCGCCGCGTGCGGCCCCATCGTCTTCGTCGGGCTGCTGGTGCCGCACCTGGTCCGCGCCCTGACCGGCCCGGACCTACGCTGGCTGCTGCCGTACTGCGCGGTGCTCGCGCCCGCGCTGCTGCTCGGCGCCGACGTGCTCGGCCGCGTACTGGGTCGACCGGGAGAACGCCAGGTCGGCATGGTGACCGCCGTGCTGGGCGGTCCGCTCTTCCTGTGGCTGGTCACCCGCCGACGGGTGGCCCAACCATGAGCGTCATCCGTACCCCTGGGGGGTTGTCGGTGCGGTTCCGGCCCCGCGCGTTGGGCGTCGGTGCCGGTGCGGCGTTGCTCGCGGCCGGGTTCGGCCTGGTGGCACTGGGCAGCGGCGACTACCCGATGGGGCCGGCGGACGTGCTGCGCACGCTGACCGGCGGCGGCACCGTGGCGGAACAGTTCATCGTGTACGACCTGCGCCTGCCCCGGCTGGTCACCGCCCTGTTGGTCGGTGCGGCGCTGGCGCTGGCCGGCACGGTGTTCCAGTCCCTGGTCCGCAACCCGCTGGGCAGCCCGGACATCCTGGGCTTCACCCAGGGCGCGTCGACCGGCGCGCTGGTGGTGGTCGTCCTGGGCGGCAGCAGCCTGGCGTTGGCCGGCGCGGCGGTTGCCGGTGGGCTCGGCACCGGCCTGCTGATCTACGCGCTGGCCTGGCGGCGCGGAGTGCACGGCTACCGGCTCATCCTGGTCGGCATCGGGGTGGCCGCGATCCTGACCGGCGTCAACGGCTACCTGCTGACCCGGGCGCCCCTGATGGACGCCGCCCGCGCGGTGCTCTGGCTCACCGGCAGTCTGGACGGGCGGGGCTGGGCCTACGCCGGGCCGCAGCTCGCGGTCCTGGTCGTGCTGGCGCCGCTGGTGCTCGTCGGCTGCGCCCCGGCGCTGCGGATGATGGAGTT
>NZ_JAGPXZ010000334.1:0-6394 GCF_018070305.1 Micromonospora sp. M51
GATCGGTGACGCAAACTTCTTGATCACCGCGGTCGGCCGGGGTTCGACGCGGTCGGCCGGGAGCACCGCGGTCGGTCGGGAGCACCGCGGTCGGTCGGGTTCGGCGCGGTCGGTCGGGGTCTGGGCCGGGGGGTCAGGGCGTGGGGGGTGGGCAGCGGTCGGGGAGGGTTACCTGGCCGGGGCGGTGGTCGAAGGTGTCCATGGTGAACCACTCGTCCAGTTCCGGGTCGAAGAGGTTCTGCAGGCCGAACTGCAACACCTGCCACCAGCGGCTCGGGTCGCGCTGGTCGACGTAGATGTCGCCGAGCGCGAGCGGGAACCGGAAGAACTCCCCCGGCACTGTGGACCCGCCGACGACGCCGACCCGCCAGTGGTCGACGTGCCGGTCCTTGGCACCCTGCAGGATCTCCGGCCCCACGTAGCGCGCGGTCTTCAGCTTGTCGTTGAAGATCTGCCGGTTGAAGAACCCCGGGACCTTGCTGCATTCGCGCGGCGGGAACAGTGGGATGTTCGGCCACCGGTAGGTGAGCGTGTAGAGGGTGTTCTCGTAGATCAGGTTCGTGAACCAGATCGGGTGGTCCGGGCCGCCGGCGATCATCTGGCTGTTGCCGTCGCGGCCCTGCCACGAGAACGGCACGTCGATGCCGAGGTCCCGCACGATGTACCGGCCGGTGCCCTGGAAGTCCGCGGGAAGCAGCGGTGGGCGCGGCTCGCGCGGGTCGGGGACGGAAGGGCCGTCAGCCTGGGCCGCGCGGGGCAGTGGCGCCGCCGCCGGGCCAGGTGCCGCAGCCGGGCCGGGCGCGACGACGCCCAGCGCGAACAGCCCACCGGCGACCGCCGACAGCACTGTCCGATGTGTACGCCTCGACGCCACCATTGCCCTCCGCCGGCTGTGAGCGTGCCAACTGCCTTCGGCGCAGCGTACGAGCAGGCAAAACGTGAGAAATGGCGGAACGGCTCGGCTCCACCGGACGGGTGAGGCGACGCGTAATCGGAGCAGACCATGCTGGCACCCCTCGCCTACGGGCTCGCGGTCGTACTCAGCCTCTCCCTGGGCAGTACACCTAGCCGGCGGGCGCAGGACCGTGTCACGGCCGTCGGCTCAGATCGTCAACGGACCTCCGTTGCGGGTCTCGTCCTTCACCGCGATCAGGTTCGCGACGACGTACGGGATGTTGTGCGCCTGGTGGAAATCGCTCGGGAAGTACGTGCCCAGGCGAGACACCTGGAATCGGCAGCGGATCTCCGGCACAAAACGTGCGTACTGGTCGTTGGTGAAATACCAGAACGAGTTCTCGTTGTAGAACGCGACGTGCGTCGGATCCTGGTACGCGCCCCGTCCGTCCGAACTGGGCGTCAGGGACAGCAGCAACCCGTTCGGGGCGAGGACCCGGTACAACTCGTTGAACATCCCGATCTTGTCCGGGATGTGCTCCAGGAAGTCGACCGCCCGGATCACCCCGACGCTGCTGTCCGGCAGGTCGATCCCCTTCGTGACGTCGCAGACGATGTCCACGCCGTCCCCGGCACGGCGATCCAGCCCGAGGAACCCCTCCGGCTTGTTGTGTGCCGCTCCCATATCCAGGGCCAGCAGGTCCCGCCGTTTCGCCCAGGCCAACGCGTTGAACTGGATGTTACGGTCGTAGATCTCCACGGACCGCCGCTGGATGCGCGCGTTGACCTCAGGGTCGCGCTGGGTGTTCCTGGCGTGCATCCGTTGCAGGTAAAGGCACTTGGGGATCTGGTGAAACTCGGCCGCCTGGTACAGCCGGCACATCAGGTCGAGGTCATCGGCCACGTCGAGTTCCTCGTTGTAGCCGCCCACCTTCTCGTACAGATCCCGTCGGAACGCCCGGACGTGGTTCGGGGCGTACCAGATGTAGCTGACGTTGTGCGGCGTCGGCTCCAGCGAGTGGCAGGCCAACACCTCACGCCCGTCGACCCGCTCGTCGCGGTAGCGCCACCCGTGCGAGGCGGCGAACCGCGAGTCGTCCCGGCCGCCGTCCTCGCTGATCTGAGCCGTGTCGCTGTAGACGAAGCCCGCGCCGGGGTTCGCGTCGAAGGCGGCCACGACCTGCGCCAGGCAGTCGCTGCTGAGCAGGTCGTCGTCGTCGAGTTCGACGAGGATGTCCCCGTACGCCTCGGCGCAGGCCTGTCGCTTCACCGCACCGACACCGGACAGCCCGTCCCGCACCAGGAGGCGGATCCGTGGATCGTTCGCCTCGGGGCGCCACCGGGTGCCCTGGTTGAGAATGACCACCCACTCCCAGTCCGCGTACGTCTGCGCCAGCAGGGACTGCAGACAATCGTCCAGGAAGCGGGTTCGGTTGCTACCCGTGAAAACCGTGACGTGTGGTGCCGTCACCACACGATCACCTCTTTGTCTTCTGCGGGCGGAAGTCCTCGGGGACGGCCGACGCAAGCTTCGGATCCGCGCCGATCGCCGACGCGAACGCCTCCCGGGCGCCCGTCCGGTCGTGCTGCTTGACGAGCATCAACCCCAATCGCAGGTACGCCGTGGAAGCGCCCTCATCGGCACCGACGATCTTGCGATACAGCGCGACCGCCTCGTCCGGCTTCGCCTCCTCCAACAGCATTGCCTTGTTGTAAAGGGCCGGCCGGTAGGAGTCGTCGATCTGCAGTGCCTTGTCGTAGTCCGCCATCGCTTCGCCGGTCGCGTTACGCGACTGGGCGAGGTAGCCGAGGTTGAACCAGGCGAACTTGTTGTCTCCCTGAAGCGCGACCACCTTCTCGAAGGTCGCCTTCGCCTCGTCGGGCTTGCCGGCCTGCCCCTGCTCGATACCCTGCTGGAGCAGGACCCCCGGGTCCTCCTGCCCGGCACCTGGAGCGACGGTCCCGCCGGATTCCTTCGCCACGGGCGTCTTGTCGTCACTGCACGCACCCGCCCCAGCCAGCAGCACAGAGCCGCAGGCAAGTGTGCCGAACACCTGTCGCATTCTCACTGTCTTCCTCTTCCTGCCGATCATTGTGGGTGCTTCGCTGATCACGATGTGGCGGGCGCGCAGATGACATAGACGAGGCCGGGTTCCGTTCCGAGGAAGTTGGCCTGCCATCCGACCGGCGTACCTCCTACTACGAGCGGGCTGTCCACGTTCACGGTCCCGTTGGTGGTGTAGCCGCCGCCCGTCGCCACTTCACCGGTGGGGCAGCTGACGGTTTGGAAGCCGGTCCCAGGCACATCAGAAGATTCGACATGAACGCCTGCCAGGACACCCTGAGCGCCCTGAGCGCCCTGAGCGCCCTGAGCGCCCTGCGGGCCCTGCGGCCCGGCCTCGCCCTGCGCACCCTGGAAACCCTGCGGGCCCTGCGCACCTTGCGGACCGACCTCGCCCTGGAAACCCTGCGAACCCTGCGCACCGACCTCGCCCTGCGAACCCTGCGCACCCTGCGGCCCGACTTCGCCCTGCAGGCCCTGGAAACCCTGCGGACCCTGCGGGCCAGCCTCGCCCTGCGAACCTTGCGCACCCTGCGCGCCCTGCGGGCCCTGCGGGCCAGCCTCGCCCTGCGAACCCTGCGGCCCGGCGTCGCCCTGGAAACCCTGCGGGCCCTGCGCGCCCTGCGGGCCAGCCTCACCCTGCGAACCCTGCGGCCCGGCGTCGCCCTGCGGACCGGCCTCGCCCTGCGCACCCTGGAAACCTTGCGAGCCCTGCGGACCCGGCGAACCGGTCACACCCTGCGGACCCTGGGGGCCCTGGAAACCCTGCGGCCCTTGGGGACCCGGCGAACCCTGCGGACCCCGCTCACCCTGCTCACCCTGCTCACCTTGGAAACCCTGCGCGCCGGTAGCACCCTGGAAGCCACGTGGGCCTCGTGGACCACGTCCCCCGCGTTCGCCCTGCGGACCCTGTGGACCTTGTGGACCCACCTTGCCGCCGTCATGGTGGCGTCGACCCGGCTCCTGGTCCTGCCACTGCCAACCCTGCGGACCGGACCATCCGTCGGGGCCGCCGTCCCGCACGAGGGTTGCGCCGGGCTGCCACGCCTGCGCCTGTCCGAGCGGCCCGGGCGTGCCCTGGTAGCTGCGCTCGGCGCGGGCCTTGTGGACCACCTCGGCCGCCTGAGCGGGGGTGACGCCTGTGGTCATGCCGGCCACGATCAGCACGGAGCTCAAACCCGATGCGGCCTTGATGTGCCGGGGACTCGCCAGCGGCTTACGTTCCGTGTTTTCCCTCATGTCCCCTCCACCGGAACGGGTCGGCACATCTCGAGCCCTTCCCAGGACGCGCCGGAGTCACAATATCGGCGGGACTACCCGATGTAGGGCAAACGTAGTTTTGGCCTCAAATACCTCGTAACCACCCGAAATGGGTCGACCGCTGGGCATCGCCTCCCGTGGTGGTGTGTCAGACCCCCTGGTCGGCTGGCGTGCGGTGCAGATCCACGGCATGAACCCGGACCCGTTCTTCGCCGATGAGGGCCATCTGGACGTGCACATCCCCGGCCGGGCACTCAAGGACGTCTTCCAGGCGGTACGACGGGAGCTGCGCGGCTACCACCAGCGCTAGCAGAACACTTACGGCTGCCAGAGGCTCTGGATCGAGGTCGGCGTCGAGAAGGAGCTCGGGCTCAATTGCAAGCCCGAGATCGAGGCGTACGGGCCAGGACGCAGAGGCGCTGTTCGCCAACTGACCCGCGCCCGGATCGTCGGGCCGACCCGTCCGGGCTGACCGGTCACGACGTCGGGGGTCGGCAACGTGCGGATCGAGGGATTGGCAGGGCTCCGCCGGACGGGTGAAGCAGACGGGCCGGCGGGTCGCCGCAGAGCGACCCACCGGCCCGGACCTCCAGTGGGCTATCCGGCGCCGCCGGCCCGGAACGCCACCCAGGCGTCGCTCATCCGGTCGGCCTGACCCGGCGTGAACATGTTCATGCAGGAGTCCTCGGTGTAGTCCATGAAGTTGTGGATCGGGTCGAGCCCGGGCGCGGCGCAGGAGTCCGCACCCACCGGGCAGTCGAACTGCGGCGCCGCCTCGCGTGGGGTGTCCGCGACGAAGTCGCCGGACGCGGAGCAGCCGTGCGCGAAGGTGTGCTCCAGCATCAGCCAGTGCCCGACCTCGTGCGTCAGCGTGTCACCCAGGGCGTACTTGCCGGCCGTGCCACCCGGCATCGACTCGTCGAGCATCACCACGCCGTCGATGTAGTCGCGCCCGTTGTTGTAGCCCTTCGGGAAGTACGCCCAGCCGAGCAGCCCGCCGCCGATGTTGGCCGCGTACACGTTCAGGGTCTCGGAGTCGCCGGTGTACAGCGCCTTCTTCATGTCCCGCTCGTTCTTGCCGGGCACCACCGTGTACCAGGCGCTGTTCACCGTCCACGTGGTGTCGACGAGCGAGAACCGGAACGGGGTGTTGGCGGCGTCGCCGGCCGTGCGGCCCGCGAACGAGTCGTTGAGGACCGTCATCTGCGCGGCGATCAGGGTGTTCCACCTGGTCGTCTCGGCTGCGGTGAGCGGATGGTCGGAGATCATGTGGAAGACCGTCGGGATGGTCACGCTGCCGTTGGGCAGGCGCGGCGCGTCCTTGATCACGCCGTAGGCGTTGGCCTCGTTCTTGGCGTACAGCGCCGGCTCCTGGGCGGTGGCGCCCTTGGCGACCCGGGCCGCGCCGTGCGCGTCGGCACCCGGCTCGCAGGCGGCGACGCCCGGGGAGGCGGTCGCGGGCGCGGCCGTGGCGAGCGCCCCGGAGGCGCCGCCGGAAGCCAGGACCGTCGCGGCGGTGGCGGTGAGGACCGCGAGTCGGAAGGTCGATCTTCTGCGCATCGGTGCACCTTTCGTGAGGGAGGCGGTGCCAGGTCGATGGCGTCGCTGTTCGGTATGAGAACACGCCGACGACATCGACAAAAGCCCCTCTGAGCAGGGCAGATGACGATGTAACGGAACCGGACCGACCAGCGCTGTTTCGGGCGCTCCGGCGGGGTTCAGAGGACCCGGGTCACCTGCTCGGCGGCGACGACCGCATCCCGCCGCACCGGGTCGAGATTGGCGCTGATCACCACGGACGCGCCGGCCGACAGCGGCGCGAGCAACCACTTCAGCGGCTGCTCGGTCTCGGCAGCGTCGACCAACAGCCGGTCGCCGGCCCGCAGGTCCATCATCGCGGCGACCTCCCGGGCGAGCGCCCCCCACTGGCCGTAGGTGGTGCCGTCCGCGCTGGCCGGGTCCGACGGGCGGATGGCGGTGTGGTCGGGTGTGACGTCCGAGTGGCGGAGCACCTCGGCGGACCAGTCCAGCCAGCCCAACGGCACGTCGGTCAGCCGACCCGCCCCGGTGCCGACGAGGTAGCGGTGCGGGGCGTCCGGCACGTCCTCCAGCCAGTCGTCCTGCCGCTGCGGGGTCACGAAGACCGCGTCGAACGGCCGGTCACCGCCCGGGTCGAGC
>NZ_JAGPXZ010000335.1:0-6375 GCF_018070305.1 Micromonospora sp. M51
CGCCGACCCAACCCGGCCAGCAGCGATCGGGCGGTCTTCGCCTCTTCAGCCCGGCCGACCATCACCGCGTTGCGCACCGCTGCCTGGTGCTGCTCGCGGCTGCGCCGACCGATGGTGACCGAGAACCGCACCAGCAGGGCCAGCACCACCAGCAAGACGCAGCCCAGGTAGCTGAACATCACCCAGGGCGCTGCGGCCCGACCGGCGTTGAGGCCGTGCAGGATGGCGAAGGGCCAGGCCAGGTACGCGGTCGAGTGCAGCGCGCGCCAGAGCCACCTCGGACCGACGCCCGCGAAGCGGGCGCGGATGATGCCGGTCCAGATCACGCTGACCATCAGCAGCGCGGCGACGGTGCCGAGCCCGACGTAGAAACCCCCGCCGCCGACGAACGGCACCAGCGCGTCGGTCGCCGCCGCCCGCCCCGTGCCGATCTTGGTGAGGACGTGGAAGCCGAGCCCGGCCACCCCCAGCACACCGGTGGCCCGGTGCGCCGACTGCATCAGCACCCGGTGCGGGATACGCAGCACCAGCCGGTCGGTGGCGAGCAGACCGAGCATGACGGTGAGACTCAACGACACCAGGGAGACCACCCCGGCGAAGAACTCGGTGAAGAAGAAGCCGTACGCGTACGCCGTCTGACCGGTGCCGGTCAGCATGATCGCCGCCCAGAGCGCGGCGAGCACCGAAGCGATCAGCAGGGCGCTCGCCGACCGGGACGGGGTGCGCACCCCCCGACTGCTGGCGGTGGTCCGGATCGTCGCCTTCTTGTCCTGCTGTGCCCGGGCCATCTGCTCCTCGATCGTCTCGCGGCGGCGTACCACCGGCCGACCCCTGCTCCCCCATCCAGTACGGACCGGCGGGGCGCGCGGATCACCCGCCGCGAAAAATTTCTGGGCCGAGATCGAACCGAGGGGCACGGCCGTGCGTTGCACCCGCTCCCACCCACCAGATCGGACAGTGACGAACGTGCATGCATTGACACTCCGTGCAACACGCTTGTAACCTTTCAGCAAATTTCAGTCCGGGTTGCAAGATTCCGGCAACCGGGCGTTCCCCCACCGCACCACCACCCCCGCTCCCGCTCCCGTCAGGAGTCCCCATGCACCGACGTCGACGCGGCTCGGCGCTCCTCGCCCTCGGCCTGATCGCCAGCCTGCTCGTCCCCACCACAGTGACGGCACCCCCGGCCGTCGCCGCCCCGTCCGGCGGCAAGAAGGTCATCGTCCAGCTCTTCGAGTGGAACTGGCCCTCGGTGGCCAACGAGTGCCAGAGCACCCTCGGCCCGAAGGGCTACGGCTACGTGCAGGTCTCACCCCCGCAGGAGCACGTGCGGGGCAACCAGTGGTGGCTGGCGTACCAGCCGGTCAGCTACCGGATCGAGTCCCGCAAGGGCACCCGGGCCCAGTTCCAGTCGATGGTGAACACCTGCCACGCGGCCGGGGTCAAGGTGATCGTCGACGCGGTGGTCAACCACATGTCCGGTCAGGACAACGGCGGCATCGGCTGGGCCGGCTCGTCCTACTCGCACTACGACTACCCGGGCATCTACCAGACCCAGGACTTCCACCACTGCGGGCGCAACGGCGGCGACGACATCGCCAACTACAACGACCGGTACGAGGTGCAGAACTGCGAGCTGGTCAACCTCTCGGACCTGAAGACCGAGTCGGACTACGTCCGCACGAAGATCGCCTCGTACCTCAACGACCTGCTCTCCCTCGGCGTCGACGGCTTCCGGATGGACGCCAGCAAGCACATGCCGGCCGCCGACATCGCCGCGATCAGGGGCAAGCTGTCCCGCTCCGCGTACATCGTGCAGGAGGTCATCTACGGTGCCGGCGAGCCGGTCCAGCCGACCGAGTACACCGGCAACGGTGACGTGCACGAGTTCCGCTACGGCAAGGACCTGGCCCGGGTTTTCCGGTCCGAGCGGTTGGCGTACCTGCGCAACTTCGGCGAGGGCTGGGGGCACCTGCCCACCGGCCCGGCGTCGGTGTTCGTCGACAACCACGACACCCAGCGCGACTCCGGCGGAGTGTTGACCTACAAGGACCGGGGGATCTACGCCCTGGCGAACGCCTTCATGCTGGCCTGGCCGTACGGCTCCCCCACCGTCATGTCCAGCTACACCTTCAGCAGCCGCGACGCCGGCCCGCCGTCGGACGGGGCCAACAAGACACTCAACACCACCTGCTACTCCGGCTGGGAGTGCGAGCACCGTTGGCCGGTGATCGCCAACATGGTCGGCTTCCGCAACGCCACCGAGGGCGCCGGGGTGGCCAACTGGTACGACAACGGCAACAACCACATCGCGTTCAGCCGCAGTGGCAAGGGCTTCATCACCGTCAACGACGAGGACGCCGCGGTGAACGGTCGCTCGTACTACACGGGGTTGCCCGCCGGCCGGTACTGCGACGTCATCCACGGCACGTACGCGGGCGGCACGTGCAGCGGACCAGTGATCACGGTGGACGGTAACGGCTGGTTCGCGGCCAACGTGCCCGCGCACGACGCCGTGGCCATCCACATCGGCGCACGAATCTGATTCGGTCGGGGCCTCCGGGCGGCGGATTTCGCCGAACCGGGGGCCCCGGCGCAATCGCCACCATAGAGTGATTTCGTGTCGTTTGACCGAAAGACTCCGTCCCGCCGTCGCGGCGTCTGGGTGACCGCCGCCATCGGCGTACCCGCGCTGCTGGTGACCGCGCTGCTGGTCGGCCAGGCCCTCACCCCCAGCTCGACGGCCCCCGACGACAGCAGCGTGGTGGTGGCCGACCCGACCCCGAGCAGTGTGGAGCAGAGCCCGGACGAGTCGGTCCTCCCGGCCGCGCCCGCCCCGGACGGGCTGCCGGTGGTCGACTACGACCCGGCACCCGGCGGGTTCCCCGCCGATCCGGCCACCATGGACGTCACGCCGCTGACCGACGGCGCGCACCCGACCAGACGGATCGCCGCGTACGACGCGCCCGGTGGTCGTCCGCGCGCGTTCCTCGAACCGACGATCCGCGGTGTGGAGCTGACCATGCCGATCGCCCAGCGGCGGGCCGGCTGGACCGCCGTCCTGCTGCCCTCGGCCAACCGGCGGCTCGCCTGGCTGCCACCCGGCGGGTTCGAGACGGTGCCGCTGCGCGACCAGATCGTCGTCGAACGCAAGGCGCACCGGCTCACCTGGTACCGGGCCGGCAAGGCGGTGCGTTCCTGGGAGGTCAGCCTCGGCCAGTCCGGCCAGGAGACTCCACTCGGGCGGACCTTCATCCTGGGCCGCACCCCACCGCCGGAGTCGGTCTACGGCGGGGTGGACATCTACGCCCTCGGTTCGGTGCCGGACGATCCGGAGTCGGTGCCGGACGGGCTGCGCGGCGCGCACATCGGCGTGCACACCTGGCACAACGACGACGAGCTCGGCGAGAACACCACGAACGGCTGCATCCGGCTGACCCGCTCCGGGCAGCGGGAGCTGCTCGCCGAGGTCCGCCCCGGCAGCAGCGTGGTGGTGGTCGACCAACTGGCCGCTCCGCCGCCGACCGCCTGAGCGCCGGCACAGCCGGTCACTCGCCGAGCAGCCAGCCGTTCCGCTCGGCGACCCGGATCGCGTCGGCCCGGTTGCGGGCACCGGTCTTGCCGATCGCCGCCGACAGGTGGTTGCGGACCGTCCCCTCGGACAGGTGCAGAGCCCGGGCCAGGTCGGCGACGGTGCCGCCGCCCCGAGCGGTCCGCAGCACCTCGGTCTCCCGCTCGGTCAGTGGGCTCGCGCCGGTGGCCAGGGTCTCCGCGGCCAGCGTCGGGTCGACCACCCGCAGGCCCGCGTGCACCCGACGGACCGCGTCGGCGAGCTGCCGGGCCGGGGTGTCCTTGACCACGAACCCGCTCGCACCGGCCTCCATCGCCCGACGCAGGTAGCCGGGTCGGCCGAAGGTGGTCACCACCAGCACCCGGCAGGTCGGCAGCGCCACCCGCAACGCCGAGGTGGCGGCGATCCCGTCCAGGCCGGGCATCTCCACGTCCAGCAGGGCGACGTCCGGGGCGCTGCGTCGCGCCTCGGGCACCACCTGGTCGCCCCGACCGACCTCGGCGACCACTGTCAGGTCCTCCTCCAGCGAGAGCAGGGCGGCCAGCGCACCCCGGACCAGCGCCTGGTCGTCGGCGAGCAACAGCCGGATCGGCGTCGAACCGCCGCTCACCGGGCCTCCTCCGGGGTGTGCACCCGCAGCAGAAAACCGTCGCCCGTCGGCCGGCGACCGACGGTCACGACCGCGTCCAGTCGACGCGCCCGCTCCCGCAGGCCGACCAGCCCGTGCCCGCTCGCGTCGGGAGTGGACGGACCACGCCCGTCGTCACCGATCTCGACCCGATCCGGGTGCACCCGGATCACGCAGCACCGTGCCCCACTGTGCCGGACCACGTTGGTCACCCCTTCCCGTACCGCCCAGCCGAACAACCGGTCCCACTCCCGCGGCAGGTCCGGCACCTCGGTCGGCACGTCCGCCGCGATGCCCGCCGCGGCCAGCGCCGAGCGGGCGCCGGCCACCTCGGCGGCGAGGCTGACCTCGCGGTACGCCCCGACCGTCTGCCGTACGTCGGCCAACGCGGCCCGAGCCAACGCCTCCACCTCGGCGATCTCGGCGGCGGCCCGCTCCCGGTCGACATCGAGCAGCCGCCCGGCCAACTCGGCCTTGATCGCCACCACGGTCAGCGAGTGCCCAAGAATGTCGTGCAGGTCGCGGGCGGTGCGGGCCCGCTCCTCGGCGACCGCGAGCCGACCGATCTCCTGCTGGGCGGCCCGCAGTTCGCTGTTGCGCTGGGCCAACTGGGACACCCCGAACATGGCGAACGAGGCGAGCAGCACCGCGAAGACGATGCCGTGCTCCGCCTCCCACCCCGGCACCAGCCACGACGCCAGCACGGGGGTCACCGCGCAGAGCGCCACGACGGCCAACGCCTCCCACTGCGGCAGCAGGAAGACCGCCGCCGCGGCCACGTAGACCAGAGTGGCCAGCCAGTCCCCGCCGGCGCCCGGGAGGCCGGCCAGACCCACAGCGAGCAGCAACGCCAGCCCGGCCCGCGCCCGGCCCACCGGGATCGGCCGCAGGGACTGGCGCAGCTTGCGGGCCCACTGGAACAGCAGCACGTAACCGACGCTGAAGACGACCAGGGTCGACACACCGACGATCCGCCGCCACGGCTCCGGCTGGTGCAGCGCGGTGGCGAGCGGCACGTTGAGGAAGAACAGCCAGACGGCGGCCAGCAGCCAGCCGGTGTACCGCCAGTGGCGGCTCACCTGCCAGGGCTGTCCCGTCGAGAGGTCCATCGGGTTCACGCTAACCGCCCGGCCGGTCAGACCCGCGCGGTGTCCCGGCGGAACAGCCGGGCCGCGCCGACGCCGAAGACCAGTGCCCAGACGACGAGGTTGACCACCGCCGCCATGCTCACCCCGTCGCCGGTGAGGGGGGCGCGAGCCAGCACACCCATGCCGTACACCGGGGTGAACGTCGCGACCTGCTGGAGCACGTCCGGCAGCACCTCGACCGGGACGAACAGCCCGCCGAACATGGCCAGCACCGCCAGCACCGGACCGATGATCTGCATGACGTTCTCGGCCGGCGCCAGGTACCCGATGAACAGACCGAACGCGGCGAAGACCAGCGAGCCGACCCAGGCGGCGAGCCCGGACAGCAGCCAGACGTACGCCGGGACGCGAACGCCGGCCACGGCGCCCACCAGGAACTCGATGACGACCGCGAGCAGGCCCAGGCTCATCGCGGTGATCAGCTTGGTCGCCACGTACGCCGCCGGGCGCAGCGGGGTGAGCCGCAACTGTCGGCTCCAGCCCAGCGCCCGTTCGGTGGCCACCGCACCACCGACGCTGGTGGTCGCCACCATGGCCGCGTACACGGCCAGGCTGATCATGACGTACGCCGTCACCGGGCGGCCGTTGTCCAGTGACTGCCCGCCCTGCGGCAGACCGAAGATGAGGAAGAAGACGCCCGGCATGATCAGCGTGAAGGCGAGGGTGCGGCGGTTGCGCAGCACCCGGCGCAGCTCGATACCCAGGGCACCCGGGGCGAACCCGCCCAGTGCGGGCAGCCGACGGTCCGGCGTCGTGACAGCGGCGCGCGTGGAGGTGGAGGTGGTCATCTCAGGCTCCGGTCTGCGTGGTGGTCAGGGCGAGGAAGGCGTCCTCGAGGTTGCGGGAGGTGATCTCGACGTCCCGGGCGGCGGTCCGGGTCAGCAGGTGCCGGGCGACCGCGTCCGAGTCGCCGGTCCGCACCAGCACACTGTCGCCGCGCACCTCCACGGCGTCCACGCCGGGCAGTGCGGCGAGCGCGGCCTGGTCCGCGCCGGGCAGGGTGGCCCGCACGGTACGACCGGCGGCCA
>NZ_JAGPXZ010000336.1:0-6361 GCF_018070305.1 Micromonospora sp. M51
GGCGCGATCGGGGCGCCACCGGTGTCGCCCCGTCATGGCCAGATCGAGCAGCTTGGCCACGGTGAGCTGGTCGCCCGAGTGGAACACCTCTGCCTTGATGTCAAGATGCATAGCCACTCCGATTGAGCTGGGCGGAAGCGAGAGCCCGCACCTCGTGGTAGTCCTGCGAGAAATAGCCCTCGGGCCATTCGTCACCGAGGTCGCCCAGCTCGTTAACCCCGACCCGGCGGATCACCGACACGCCGTCGGCCTGCTCCACGACGTAGACGGCGAGCATGTCAGCAGGGTATTTCTGTTCGGCGATCCGTCGCCGCAGCCGCAGCAACAGCGTCTCACTGTGAGTTTCGATCAGGAACTGGGTGTCGGTGGCCTGCGCGGTGCTCAGGTAGAGATCGGCCAGCTCGGCGTGTGCGCCGGGATGTAGGTGCATCTCCGGCTCCTCGATGATCTGCAAGGCCGGGGCCGACTGCGTGCCGCGTCGCTCGTCCAACGCACACTGCACCAGGATCGGCAGGATCTGCGACAAGCCGGTGCCAGCGTCGGCCAGGTTGACCCGGACTCCGCTGCCCTTCCTGGTCAACACCGTCGACCACAGCGGACCCGCCTCGATCTCCTCGATGCGCCAGCCTGGCACGATCACCGCAAGCCGCTCGTTGACCCGACCCAGTAGCTCGCCATTCCCGCGCGCCTGATCGTGGGCGAGGATGCCGGAGGTGCCCTGCCCCTGCTCACCGACGGCACGGGGTGTGCCCAGTGGCAGCCGATGCTGCCGCTCCGGCCGGTCGCGGTAGGCACTGAGGAACCGGATCGGCCCCAGCGAAATCCGCCGATCGCCGAACGGCCAGAGCTCGGCGACGTCCTCCACTCGCGGCAGCAGGCCGTTGAAGAGCACCGGTCGGGTGACCGTGCGGGGGTGGACCTTCGAACTGATCTCATAGACGACGCCGTGCTCGTTCGTCTCGATCGTCGGCAGTAGCTCGAAGTCGATGGTGTCGCCCTGACTCGCGAGGTGCAGGCTCGACACGTACGCCCGGCGATCCTCGTCGACATAGCGGATCGTGGCCGCCATCTCGAAAGGGCTCGGCCCGTCCACCGTGAACCCGAGCGAGAACTTTCCGTGCGGGCTCTGCTCGAAAATGAGGTCAGGGAAGCCATCCACGGGCTGCGGCACCAGCCGGTCCAGGTCGAGTGGGGCGGTACTGGTGGTGTCGAAGCCCGTCGCAATGACCAGCGGGGCGCGGGTCAGCACGCTCTTACCGGAGTTGTTCTTACCGAGGACCACCGTCACCGGGGCCAGCTCCACCTCCTGCCGATCCCGGAAGCAGCGGTAGTTCTCCAACACGATCTTGCGCAGCGGCATTCCTAGATTCTTACCACAGCGCGTGACGACTCAGGTGCCCTCCGAATGGCCATCCTGGACAAATGGACGGTCAGCGTCCTTCGGTAACCAGCTCGCTGGTACGGGAATACTGGCGCGGCGGCGCCGCAGGCCCCGGTTGCGGCACGTTTAGCTTTCGCCAGAGGAACTCCAGCGTCAGCGCCCACACAAAGGCGCGTTGCTCATTGTTCGCCGCTGCGCCGTGACCACCTTCGACGTTCTCGTAGTACGCCACCTCGTGGTCGTGCTCGCGCAGCCGGGCCGCCATCTTGCGGGCGTGCCCCGGATGCACCCGGTCGTCCCGGGTCGAGGTGATCAACAGGACCGGCGGGTACGGCCGGTCGCCGCGGACGTTGTGATAGGGCGAGTACTCCCGCAGGTAGGCCCAGTCGGCCTCCCGATCCGGGTCGCCGTACTCGGCCATCCACGAGGCCCCGGCCAGCAGCCGGTGGTAGCGCCGCATGTCCAACACCGGCACCTGCGCGACGACCGCCCCGAAGAGCGCGGGGTAGCGGGTCAGCATCACCCCCATCAGCAGCCCACCGTTGCTGCCGCCTTCGATGCCGAGCTGTGCCGGTGTGGTGATCCCGCGCGTCACAAGGTCGGCCGCCACCGCCGCGAAGTCTTCGTACGCCCGGGGCCGGTTCTCCCGCAGCGCGGCGCGGTGCCACTCGGGGCCGTACTCCCCGCCGCCGCGGATGTTCGCCACCACGTAGCTGCCGCCCCTGGCCAGCCAGCCCCGCCCGATGATCCCGCTGTAGTGCGGGGTCAAGGAGACTTCGTAGCCGCCGTACCCGGTGAGCAGCGTCGGCCCGTCGGGCGCATCCGGCTCGCCCACCACGAAGTACGGCACCCGGGTCCCGTCGGACGAGGTGGCGAAGAACTGGCGGACCGCCAGGCCGTCCGTGTCGAAGAATGTCGGCTCGCGCTTGAGCGTCTCGACCGCGCCGCCGACCTGGCCGAGCCGCAGCGCCGCCGGTTGCAGGAAGCCTTCGGAGGTGAGCAGGTAGGCGTCGTCGTGGTCCGGGTCGGTCTCCACGATTTGGCTGTGGTCGAACTCCGGCACCCCGGCCAGCGGCTCCCGCCGCCAACCGGTCTCGCCGGGCGTCAGCACCTCCAGCCGACTCCGCACGTCGACGAGCGTGGCCAGGATCAGATGGTTCCGGGTCCAGAAGTAGCCGCTCAGCGCCGTGCGGGCGTCGGGCCGGAAGAGCACCGTCAGCTCCCGCTGACCAGCGAGGAACGCCTCGAATCGGGTCGCCAGCAGAACGCCGGCGGGATGGGTCGCCCCACCGATCAGCCACGGTGAGCGCAGCCGGATCAAAAGCCACTCCCGGTGTACGTCCCACCAGGCGTCCTCCGGCACCTCGATCCGGGTCAGCTCGCCCGCCCCGGTCAGCAGGTAGCTCTCACTGCTGTAGAAGTCCAGGCTGCGACCGACGAAGTCGCGCTCGAAGCCGGGGGTCGGATCGTGCGAGGCGAACACCCCGACGTCCTCCGACCGCCCCTCGTGCACCATGTCGGCCGCCAACAGCGGCGTGCCTCGCCGCCAGCGTTTCGCGACACGTGGGTACCCGGAGGAGGTCAGCGACCCCGGCCCGAAGTCGGTGCCGACGTAGATGTGGTCCGCGTCGATCCAGCAGACACGGCTCTTCGCCTCCGGCAGCGTGAATCCGTCCTCGACGAAAGCCCGCCTGAGCAGGTCGAACTCCCGCACCACGATGGCATCGGCGCCGCCCCGGGACAGGCTGATCAGGCAGCGCTCATAGCCGGGCCGCAGCACCGTCACCCCGCTCCAGACCCAGTTCTCGCCCTCCTCCGCCGCCAACGCGTCGACGTCGAGCAACACGTCCCACTCCGGCTCAGGCCGGCGGTACTCCTCGCGGGTCGTCCGCCGCCAGAGCCCACGCGGGTGCGCCGCGTCTTGCCAAAAGTTGTAGTAGTGCCCGTCCCCGCGCCACCCCGGATACGGAATGCGGTCCTGCGCATCGAGCACCTGCCGGATCTCGGCCCGCAACCCGGCGAACGCCGCGCCTCCGGTCAACGTGGCCAGGGTCTCCGCGTTGCGGTCCCGCACCCACCCGGCGGCGTCCGCGCCATCAAGATCTTCCAGCCAGAGGTATGGGTCATCGCCCTCGTCGGTCAGCCTCGCCACCTTCGCAACTATCCCGACGGGCGATCCGTATCCATGTCGGTTGTCAGCATGGCGACTCAGCCGGTCTGACATCAGAACGTGCCACATTGATGTCAAAGGCAAGTAACACCCATCAGAGGAGGCAACCGTGAGCCGGACGATCCTGGATGTCGATGACGAGCTACTCGCCGAGGCCGGCATGATTCTCGGCACCACGACGAAGAGGGCCACCGTCAACGCTGCCCTCAAGGCGGTCGTCGACCGCGAGAAGCGGCGGCAGTTCGCCGACTGGCTGAAGAGCGGAGGGCTGCCCGATCTGACGGGTCCCGTCGAGGCTGCCAAGCCGGACGCAGGGTGATCACGAGCACTACCTGCTAGACAAGTTAGTCCTCGCGCGCTAGCTCGAGCCACGCGTGGCTCGGGTCCCCGGCGAACTCTCCGACCGAGGGCTGCTCGCCATATGTAAAGCGGTCGAGATAGAGGTCATTCCAGCGCCCGCACCACACGGATGAACAGCGTGCCCTATGGATGCTGAGTGACGCCCGTTGGCTATCGATGCCGGACCAGGTCTGGGATCGAGCAATCGACGCCCAAGTCGAGGCGTTGCAGAAGGCGAACCACCGAGCGATGTCCATGGTGGATCTGCTGAGCGCCGCCACGGCCCAGCGATACGTAGTCACTGTCCTGCACTACGGCGGCGTCTCCGACCGCGATCACGGCCAGCCCACCGCCTGGCTACTCACGGCCGAACAGCCGATGATCAGCGTGGTCAGGGCGCGGATGAAGCCAAACCGGATTGAGCGGTGCCATACACCGGCACCAGCACCAGCACCAGCACCAGCACCAGCACCAGCACCAGCACCAGCACCAAATCAGCGGACTTAGAGCCAACCCCCTCTCCTAAACTCGGGGGTCATCCATCACGGTCCACGGACATCACCCCTCGTGCTGACTGCGCCATTCGCCGTAGGTCTCCTCCCACGGCAGAGGCCGGTCTACCCAACCTTCAGATTGATACATCCGCCGAATCGGATATACCGTAATACCCAGCGCCGCCTCTTCCAAATCGGGAGTAATACGCCATTGCCCTAGCGCTCCGTCCACTGGAACCAGAGGACGTCCCGCCATAACGGCATGAATATGGTCGATAACTCCGTGTTCAAATGAGTCAAAGACGGTAATTGTAAAGAAGCATGCGCCATGAGGGTTGGGTGGATTCGGGTTTTCGTATGCCTCAGCCCACTCCCCGAGAGTGTGCCCCGAGGCCCATTCGAAGAGCGCCGACTCGCCTGGCCGCAAGAGGTATTCTTGCCGATCTGGCGTTCCGACCTGCGGTGGTCTGGATATGGTTGCCTCGCCAGCCAGCGGAGTCGTTCCCTCGATGAACTCCGCTTCGCCATCGAGGCGGACGCGGGCTGTCGCGCTACCTTCATTGATTAGGACTCCACGCGTCCGGAACCACATAAACCAGTTTCTTTGCCCGTGGAACACATATGGCCTAGAGGACGACGCCACCGAACTCTGCCCAATGGATCGGTGATCAAGCAGTCGGAGTTCGTTCGCATAGGGCATTCCCGTGCGCGCCGAATCCACTCGTGGCGGCCATTGCGGAGCCTCCATAAGGGCCACCACCCGTGGTGCCCTCTCATCAGCACGAGCTCGAGAAGCCTCGCGAACTGCCGCTCCCGCACCCTTTGCAGCCTCTTGCGCGAGATCAACTTGTCGCTCAGCCGCCTTGGCCTGCGCGATCCCCACCTCCACTTGTCGTTGCATCTCGGGAAGCTGCTGCGCGGCGATTTTCGCGGAGTCATTTGCTGCACGCGCTGCCCGGGTACCCGCCCAAGCAGCAGCAAATCCGGCCACCGCAGCCGCCACCGCACCAACCGCGGAGACGACTTGCACCCATTCAACAAGCGATAGTTTCTGCAGCAAGAGGTATACCACCGAGCCAGCCTACAAGACTGAGCCAATCTCACCACGACGGGCGAGCGGTGATCAGCAGGGACGCCTGACTCCCCGAGCTCCGTGCATGCATCGTCCTGATTGTGCTGATTGAGGCGGGCTGCGGTGTTGCCGAACCTCCGCGATGAGCGCGGGAAACTCTGCCGACATGCGGCGGAGAGGCTGTCTGGTCATACGGTCTCAGTGGCTAAGCCTCGTGGACGTAGACCAAAACCTCGTGGATTGGAGAAAGCGAATCATCATCGGGCTGTCGATGCATATCCGGCACCACAACGATGAGATGCACGGTCAGCATTGCTCTTCAGCTGCCGTCAACCTAGATATAGGCGGGGAATTCGATGACTACTTGATGAGCAGAGGCCCAAGCGGTCTGGCCAGCCGGTCGATGCTCGGGACAACGCGCAGATCACGAGCGCTACCCTCCGATCCGTGAACGTCACTGCACCCTGGAGTGGGACGGAGCTGCCGCTTCGATCCAGTCGTTGGCGAGCCACAGCGACTGGCTGGCCGGGGAGGTTAGCGGCAACTGCACCCCGTCCAGCACCGCCGGCTCGGGTCGCCGCGCCGGCACCAGCAGCAGCCTGGCCGCCGGCCGGGGCCGGGTCGGGTCGGCCAGCTCCTGGAGCAGCCCGAGCTCCCCGTATCGGGCCAGCGGCGCCGCCTCGGTGATCAGCACCGGCCTGTCGGCGGCGGCGATCGCCGCGCTGACCGCCGGGACCACCTGATGCCGGACCAGGTCCACCAGGCTGCGGAAGTCGGCGTCCAGCGCCGAGCCGTTGTCGGCCGCCACGATCGCCTCCCACGGGAAGCCCAGCGCGCGCAGCCGGTCCAGCAGGATCTCCGTGACGTCCACTTCGGTCAGCGACAGCCGTGCCCGCAGCGCCCGC
>NZ_JAGPXZ010000337.1:0-6353 GCF_018070305.1 Micromonospora sp. M51
ACCGCCCCGGCCGGCACGCTCGCCGTGCCGGACGCGGGCCGCGCCCAGGAGGCCGGGTGGTACGACCAGGGACCCACCCCGGGCCAGTACGGTCCCGCCGTGATCGTCGGGCACGTCGACACCACCAGCGGCCCGGCGGTCTTCCACAAACTCCGCGAGCTGCGCTCCGGTGACGAGATCGAGGTCACCCGCACCGATCAGCGGGTGGCGGTCTTCGAGGTCAACTCGGTGGAGAAGTTCGACAAGGGCCGGCTGCCGGTGGACGAGGTGTACGGGGACTTCAGCCGCCCGAGCCTGCGACTGATCACCTGTGGCGGGCAGTGGGTCGGCGGCGAGACCGGCTACGCGGACAACGTGGTGGTCTTCGCCTCGCTGGTCAAGGCGCGTTCCGGCGGCTGAGCAGCGTCGAGGTAGTCGGCGAGCCGGGCGGCAGCGGTGAGCATGGCCCGGCCCCGCTCGGTGAGTCGCTGCCGCCACTGGCCCAGCGACGCGGCGAGCGGTTCCGCGCCGCCCGCGTCGTGCACCCGACGCAGCACGTCGGCGATGTGGTCGAGCCGGTACCCGCCCCGGCGCAGCAGGTGGGCCAGTTCGGCGTCGCGGACGTCGTCAGCCGAGTAGACGCGGTAGCCGGTCGCCGGGTCACGCACCGGCCGCAGAATCCCGGCCCGCTCCCACTTGCGTAGCGTGGCCGGTCGTACACCGAGCCGGTGGGCCAGCACGCTGATTGGCACGGCTCTGCGACTCTGCGGCTGCGGCGGCGCCCCGGTGAGCGTCGCCACCGCCGCCTCGACCGCGTCCAGGGTTTCCCGATCGCGCTGGAGCAGGGCATGACCCTGGTCGACGACGCGCAGCGCCGTGTCGATCTCACCCCGGTTGACGGCCCGCATGATCTCGCCGCTGGCCGGATAGCCGTGGCCCACGATCAACGCGAGGTAGGCGCTCAGGGCCTTGGCGTGCAGCTCGGTGAAGCGACGGTAGCCGTTCGGGGTGCGCTGGGCCGGCGGCAGGACGCCGTCGCGTTCGTAGTTGCGCACGGCCTGCGCGGAGAGGCCGTGCGCACGCGCGAGATCCACCGGTCGGCGTACACCAGGGTTTGAGGGTTTTGTGGCTGCCACCGCGCTCCGCCGCTCGTAGGTCTCAAACGCTGGTTCAACGATACGGTTCATGCAATGGCATCTTTTCTCGACCTGCTGGCGGCATCCCCGGACCTTCTCGCGCTCGGTGAACCGACGCACGGTGAATCCGCCTTCCTGCAGCTGCGCAACGAGGCCTTCCTGTCGCTGGCAGAGCACGGCTACCGCTCGATCGCCCTGGAGAGCGACCGGGCGGCCGGGCTGATCGCCGACGAGTTCGTGCGGGGCGTCGCCGACGTGACGCTCGACCGTGCGCTCGCCGAAGGGTTCAGCCACGGGTTCGGCGCGTACCCGGCCAACCGCGACCTGCTGCTGCGGATGCGGGAGTGGAACGCCGGACGGCCGGACGCGGAGCGATTGACGTTCCACGGCTTCGACGCCCCGGTCGAGCTGGACAGCGCGCCGAGCCCACGCCACCACCTCCGCCAGGTCTGCCACTTCCTCGGCGTGGACCGGTCCGCCGAGATCGACGACCTGATCGGGGACGAGGCGCGGTGGAGTGACCCGGCCGCGATCTGGGAGCCGGGCCGGTCGGTCGGGCGTTCGGCGGACGCGCAGCGTCTGCGGGTGATCGCCGACGACCTGCTGACCGAGCTGTACCTGCGGGCACCGGGCAGGTCCGAGGGCTGGTCGGCGGCGTTCGTGCACGCCACGGCCGCAGTGGAGTTGCTGCGCTACCACGCCGCAGCCGCCACCCCGGTGGCGCAGGAGGAACGTTTCAACCGCCTGGCCGCGGTCCGGGACGCGCTCATGGCCGAGAACCTGCTCGCGATCCGGGCCGTCGAGGCCCATCGCGGACCCACGGTGGTCTTCGCGCACAACGCGCACCTGCAACGCCACCAGAGCACGATGATGCTCGCCGACAGGCAGCTGACCTGGGCCGGCGCCGGTGCGATCGTCGCGGCGCTGCTGGGTGACCGGTACGCGGTGATCGCCGGCAGCCTCGGCGCGAGCCCGGCGCTCGGCATCGGAGCGCCCGCCGCCTCGACCTACGAGGGCAGACTCCAGCAGCAGGCCGGCCTGCCCCGGTACCTGCCGGCGGCCGACATCGCGCCGGCCGAGCGGCGGACGCACGACTACCGCTACTTCCCGCTGGATCAGGCCACGATCGACCACGCCGACCTGGTCCTGCACATCCCGACCGGTGTCGACGCGGCGGTGCTCGCCGATCGGATCCTCGCACTGCCCGACGTCGAGCAGGTGGTGGCGAGCGAGGAGAACGGATCACCCGAGGCGGCGTGGGGCGACCGGTTCTTCCACGTGGGCCCGGACCGCCGCCAGCCGTTCGCCACCATCGTCGAGCACGACGTGCCCGGCTTCGACGAGGCCGCACAGCTCGACCGCCCCGGCGTCTTCCGCCTCAACCTGGACCTCGGCCGGGCCGAGTTCGAGCGGCTGTTCGGCTTCCCGCCCAAGGAGTTCGAGGAGCACCGGCACGAGTTCGACTTCGCCCGGCTGGACACCCTCGCGCCGCACCCGGGCTACGCCCTGTACGGGTTCGCCAGCGTCGTCATGCCCGGCCCGCACCTGCTGCCCGAGGTCGACCGGCTGCTCGCGGTCGCGCACCGCCGGGCTGTCGACCGCCACGAACGCGCGACCCGCCGAGCACCCCACCCGCAGTCCGGAGCCTGACCACGCCCCTCGACGTCAGGCGGCGGCCTCGGGCTCCCGCAGGTCCAACCAGTCGGCCCAGCGGGGGTCGGGGGCGCGGTGCCCGAGGACCCGCCAGGCGGTGCCCTTCGGGGCGGCCGGCAACGCGTGTAACCGCCACCCCATCTCGGCCGGGGTCTTGTCGCCCTTGGTGTGGTTGCACCTGGCGCACGCGGCGACGACGTTCTCCCAGGCGTGCCGGCCGCCCCGGCTGCGCGGGAAGACGTGGTCGATGGTCTCGGCCGGGCCCCGGCAGTAGGCGCACCGCCACCCGTCCCGGGCGAAGATCGCCCGCCGGGACAGCCCGACATGCGTTCGGTACGGCACCCGGACGAAGCGCGTCAGCCGGACCACCGACGGCACCGGGAGCGCGTCCCGGGCGCTGTGCAGGATGCCGTCACCATCGGCGACGCAGACCGCCTTGGCGGAGAGGACGAGGATCGCGGCACGACGCACCGACACGACACACAGCGGCTCGTAGGTGGCGTTGAGGACCAACGCGCCGGAGCCCACCGTGGGTCGTATGTCAGGCATCGCGCTCACCCTCCCGGTTCAGCGGCTGCTGGGGACCGCCGTCGACCGGGGCCGGGCACAACGGCCCACACGGTCGACGCCGGGCCGATCACCGACGTCCGTTGCGCCAATAGTCCCTGATCGGACCCCGGATTGCACGTACTAATCTCTCTTCTGGTAAGCGGATCACCCCTGCCGGGTCGGGTAGCTGCGGCAGTGGCCATCGACACCTATGGTCACGGGCATGATCGACAGACTTTCCGCCGCCACCGTGCGCCACCGGCACGTCGTCCTGGCGCTCGGGCTTGTCCTTGCCTGCGTGAACGCCGCCGCCCCGGGTTCCACCGTGGGGACCCGCGTCCTGCTGTTGCTGTCCCTGGCGGCGCTGGTCCTGTCGGTGTTCCTCATGGGGGTCCGTCCGGCCTACTTCGTGGTGCGGCCGCAGGTTCCCGCCTTCGCCACCCCTGGTCCGGCCTGGATGGTGTTCTTCGCCCTGGGCTACCTCGGGCCCGCGTCGCTCTGCCTCGGCGCGCTGATCCGCTCGACCAGCGAGGGCACTCTGTCGACGTTCGACCTGGTTTTCAATCTTCTCTGGTTGCTCCTGGCCGCGTTGGTGATCACGCGGGCGTGGCGGGGTCACGGGGTACGCCTGCATCCGTCCGGGGTACGGCAGACCTGGCCGCTGGGCTCGCTCACCGTGCCGTGGGAGGCAATGCTGGCGCCGCAGGTTCCCCCGGCGACCGACAGTCGTCCGTGGCTCCCGATGCGGATCACGGCACCCGAACTGGTTCGGGGGCGCGGCATCCCGCGCAGCCGGCGGGCGTTGCGGACGGACGTCGTCGATCCGGGATTCCTCGCCTCTGCCATCGGGCACTACGTCGCGCACCCCGAACACCGGGCGGCGATCGGCAGTCACGCCGAGTACGAACGGCTGCGCGCCGAGTTGCCCGCGAGAGGGTGAGCAACGACCGGCAGGCAAGCCTGCCGGTGGAATCACCGGCCGGTGGGTCGGCGGCGGACGCCCGGTCTCCTTACGGTACGAAGACAGGGTGAGTGCCGCCAGCGTGACGCCCCTAGCCCTGTCCGACGCCGTCTCGGTGAGCTGCCAGGGCAGCACCTCCTGCGAGTGGATCTACCGGATCACCGGGTCCGGCTGGTTCGCCGAGGGCAGCTACTGGATCCTGCTCAAACCGCTTCGGGTGCTGCTGATCCTGGCGCTGGCGATGGTGGCCCGGTGGGCGCTGCACCGGACGATCAACCGGTTGGTGCGGACGACCACCGACGGCGCGGTGCCGACGATGCTGCGGCCGCTGCGCGAGCGGGTGCCCACCGCCGCGGCCGACCCGGCCGAGTTCGTCCCCGAGCGACGACGGCAGCGGGCCGAGGCGATCGGGTCGGTGCTGCGCAGCCTGACCACCGCGTTCGTCTTCGGCATCGCGCTGCTGATGATCCTTCGCGAGTTCAGCTTCGACCTGGCTCCGCTGCTGGCCAGCGCGGGGATCGCCGGCGTCGCGCTGGGCGTCGGTGCGCAGAGTCTGGTGAATGACCTGATAGCCGGCCTCTTCATGCTGATCGAGGACCAGTACGGCGTGGGCGACAACGTCGACCTGGGCGAGGCGATGGGTGTGGTCGAGTCGGTCGGCCTGCGGGTCACCACGGTGCGCGACGGCCGGGGCGTGCTCTGGTACATCCGCAACGGCGAGATCATCCGGGTGGGCAACAAGAGCCAGGGCTGGGCCCTCGTGGTGGTGGACCTGCCGATCGGCTTCAACAGCACCGAGGAGGCCACCGCGGTGCTGCGGACCGCTGCCGCCTCGGTCGCGATGGACCCGGAGCTGTCGCCGGAGATCGTGGAGGCACCCGAGGTGCTGGGGGTCGAACAGGTGACGGTGGACGGCGCGGTGATCCGCACAGTGGTGAAGACGACCGCGGACGGGCAGTTCGCTGTGGGTCGGGAGTTGCGTCGGCGGCTCGCGGAGGCCCTGGAGAACTCGGGGATCACCGCGCAGATCGCGGCGGCCCGCATCTATCCCGGTCTCTCGACCCGCCCGCTGTCCGACGGTGAGACTGGTCAGGGCGGCGCCACCTGACCCGGCGACATCGTCCTGCGATTCAGGGGTCGCGAGCCGGCCGGCCCCTCGGGTATCGTCCGTTCGTTCAGTCGGGGAGGCGACGAACGACCCGTTCGACCTAGCTAGTTGTCAGACGATCGGGCAGAATCCGGAACACGCGTTCCCACCAAAGCGTGATCACATCCTCGCTGATCCGTAGATCTGACGAGAGCTTCCGGCCGTGCTGCCACGAGCGGCCAAGCCGGGGCCGATGGAGGCGACGGTGCCTAACGAGCGACCTTCCGCGGAAGGCCCGGCCACATTTCGCGAAGTGTTCTCCCAGCGCGAGTTCCGGGCTGTGTTCGTGGCCAGCGCGCTCTCCTGGGTCGGCGACTATGTAGCGAAGGCCGCCGTCACCCTGCTCGTCTTCCAGCAGACCCGGTCCGTCGCGCTCTCCGCGGCCGCCTTCGCCGTCAGCTTCCTGCCCTGGCTGCTCGGTGGTCCGGTGCTCGCCGCACTCGCGGAGCGGTACCCGTACCGGCGGGTGATGGTGGCATGCGACCTCATCCGGATGGCGCTGATGCTGCTCATCGCCATTCCGAGCCTGCCGTACCAGGCGGTGCTGGTGCTCATCTTCGCCGCCACCTTGGCCAACCCACCGAGCCAGGCGGCGAAGTCCGCGCTGATCCCGCAGTTGCTCACCGGGGACCGACTGGTGCTGGGTCTGTCGCTGAACAGCAGCGTCGGGCAGGCCGCCCAGGTGGTGGGGTACGCCTTCGGCGCCGCTCTCGCCGCGATCACCCCGGAGGTGGCGCTGCTGTTCAACGCGGCCACGTTCGGCCTCTCGGCGCTGCTGGTACGCCTGGGCGTGCGCGACCGCCCGGCGGTGATGAACCCGGCGCACCGCAGTCACCTGCTGCGCGAGACCCGCCAGGGGTTCGGCATCGTGTTCGGCACACCGGTGCTGCGGGCCATCGCGGTGCTGGTGTTCAGCGCGATGCTCTTC
>NZ_JAGPXZ010000338.1:0-6352 GCF_018070305.1 Micromonospora sp. M51
CGCCCACCCCGCCCTGGTTGCCGCAGGCGCTCAGCGCCACGCAGACAGCAAGCGCGGGGACGGCGAACCGAAGAGTCCTCATGCCGAATCTGACGTACGCCGACCCGAGTTCGTTCCCGTGTTCAGCCGCGCGCCGCAGCGGCCTTCATGTCCCGCTTCAGCTCCTGCGGCAGCGAGAACGTGAGCCGTTCGTTGGCGGTGGTGATCTCCTCCACGTCGGCGAAACCGCGCGCGGCGAGGTGGACCAGCACCTCCTGGACCAGGTCGTCCGGGACGCTCGCGCCCGAGGTCAGGCCGACGGTGGTGGCGCCCTCCAGCCAGGCGTCGTCGATCTCGTGCGCGAAGTCGACCAGGTGACCGGCGCGGGCGCCGGCGTCCAGGGCGACCTCGACCAGGCGCACCGAGTTGGAGGAGTTCGTCGAGCCGACGACGATCACCACGTCACAGTCGGCGGCGATCTCCTTGACCACGTGCTGCCGGTTGGAGGTGGCGTAGCAGATGTCGTCACTGGGCGGGGACTGCAACAGCGGCAGCCGCTTCTTGAGCCGGGCCACCGTCTCCAGCGTCTCGTCGACCGAGAGCGTGGTCTGGGAGAGCCAGACCACCTTCTCCGGATCACGTACGGTGATCTTGTCGGCGTCGTCCGGGCCGTCCACCAGCTGGATGTGCGCGGGGGCCTCACCGGCGGTGCCGATGACCTCCTCGTGCCCCTCGTGGCCGATGAGCAGGATGTCGTAGTCCTCGGCCGCGAAGCGCCGCGCCTCGTGGTGCACCTTGGTGACCAGCGGGCAGGTCGCGTCGATCGCCTTCAGCGAACGCGCCTTGGCCTGCTCGTACACCTCCGGCGCCACGCCGTGCGCAGAGAAGATGACGGTGGCGCCCTCGGGCACCTCCTCGTTCTCCTCCACGAAGATCGCGCCCTGGGCCTCCAGGGTCTGCACCACGTGCTTGTTGTGCACGATCTGCTTGCGCACGTAGATGGGGGCACCGTAGAGCTTCAGCGCCTCCTCCACGGTCTGCACCGCGCGGTCGACACCCGCGCAGTAGCCGCGGGGCTTGGCCAGGAGCACGCGCTTGCCGGTCCGGTGAGTCGCCTGAGCCTCAGTCACCACCCCATCGTACGTGCCGGCTTTCCCACCGGCAGTGGGCCGCGACCCGCCCAGAGCCCCGGTGATCAAGAGGTTTGCGTCAAAAACGCGCCCAGCACTGACGCAAACCTCTTGATCACCGGGAGGGTCCGTAGGGTGGGCGGGTGAGCGGAGACGGGCGGGTGGGGGGCGGCGGGGCCAGCAGCGCTGAGGAGCCTTGGCCGGTACGGGTGGTCAGCCAGAAGGTGGGGGCCTGGATCGCCAAACTGGGCTGGGTGTGGGTGGACGGGCAGGTGGCGCAGATCAGCCGTCGCCCCGGAGCCAGCACCGTCTTCCTCACCCTGCGCGACCCGTCGGCCGACCTGAGCCTCACCGTCACCACCAACCGGGACGTCCTGGACGCCGGCGCACCCGAGCTGCGCGAAGGCGCCCGCGTGGTGCTGCACGCCAAGCCGGAGTTCTACGCCGCCCGGGGCACGCTGAGCCTGCGCGCCGACGAGATCCGCCAGGTGGGCCTCGGCGAGCTGCTGGCCCGCCTGGAGAAGCTCAAGAAGCTGCTCGCCGCCGAAGGACTCTTCGACCGCGCCCGCAAGCGTCGGCTGCCCTTCCTGCCCGGCCGGATCGGGCTCATCACCGGTCGCGCGTCGGCGGCCGAACGGGACGTGCTGACCAACGCCCGACGGCGCTGGCCGGCGGTCGAGTTCCGGACGGTCAACGTGGCAGTGCAGGGCCCGTCGGCGGTCCCGCAGATCGTCGACGCGCTCAAGGTGCTGGACGCCGACCCGAGCATCGATGTGATCATCATCGCCCGGGGTGGCGGCGGCATCGAGGACCTGCTGCCCTTCTCCGACGAGGCGCTCTGCCGCGCGGTGTTCGGCTGTCGTACGCCGGTGGTCAGCGCGATCGGCCACGAGACGGACGCGCCACTGATCGACTACGTGGCCGACGTCCGCGCCTCCACCCCGACCGACGCGGCCAAGCGGGTCGTCCCCGACCTCACCGAGGAGGTACGCCTCATCGGTCAGGCCCGACACCGCCTCGAACGGGCCGTGCGCAACCTGGTCGACCGGGAGACGCACCGGCTCGACGGGCTGCGGTCCCGGCCGGTGCTGGCCCGGCCGCAGGTGATGGTGGAGCACCGGGCGACCGAGCTGACCGCGTTGCGGCAGCGGGCCGGCCGATGCCTGGAGCACCGGCTCACCGCCGCCGAGGATGACCTGCGGCACACCCTCGCGCGGCTGCGCGCCCTGTCCCCCGCCGCCACCCTCGACCGGGGGTACGCGATCGTGCAACGCGCGGACGGCCAGGTGGTCCGCGCGGCGGCGGAGGTCGGCAAGGGCGACCCGCTGCGGGTACGCCTGGCCGACGGCGAGCTGGCCGCCACAGTCGATGGCTGAGTGGCGACGCGCCGCAGCGGGGAGGGGTGTGCTGAGATGAACGCGATGACTGACGACACGAAGGCCGGGCCGGACGAGCGGCTCAGTTACGAGCAGGCCCGCGCCGAGCTGGCCTCGGTGGTGGAGCGGCTGGAGGCCGGCGGCACGTCCCTGGAGGAGTCGCTGGCGCTCTGGGAGCGCGGCGAGGCGCTGGCGGTGATCTGTCAACGCTGGCTGGATGGCGCGCGGGCGCGGATCGACGCCGCCCGGCAGGAACCAGCTTCCTGACCGCCGGTGGGGCGGCCGGAGCCGCCCCACCGGGGCAGGTCAGTTAAACAGGCTGTACAGCTCGGCCGGCGCCTCGACGACCTGGTCCGCCGGCGGCTTCTGCGCGGCGGTGGCGGCACCGTAGTCGGAGTACGTCATCTTGATCTCCTGGGCGGCGGTCTGCCCGGCGGCCGGCAGTTGCAGCACCAGCTCACTGAGCCGGCCCTGCGGGTCCACCTTCGCGGTGAACGGGACGGTCTTCGCCTGGGTGCCGAGCGCGGCGATCGTGGCGGCGTTCAACGAGCCCGCCTCGGCGGCCTTGGTGACGTCGATGGTGCCGGCGTACGTGCCGGTGCCGGTGCTGCGGACCTCGGTGATGCCCTGGGTGAGCACCGCGCTGCCGGCCGGGTCGACCTTGTCGAAGTCGAAGCCGAGGTTGCGGTTGCCCTTGATCCGGTTCTGGTCCAGGTGCTGGTACTTGCCGAGGTTGAGCTGCTTGATGGCGGGCAGGCTGTTGGCGGTGGGGCCGGTCAGCTCCAACTTGACCCAGCTGTCCGGCTTGTAGTGGATCACGTCGAGCTTCATCGCCAGGTCGGACGAGGGACCACCGATGGCGATCTTCAACGCCGCGCTCTGGCTCGGCTGGTGCACCAGCCCCTCCGCCGTCGAGCCGGCGCCGGCCAGCGTGAACCGGAAGTTCCCGTTGCTGATCTCCTTGGTGGTGTCGAGCAGGGCCTGCTTGGCGTCGCCCGCCACCGGGGCACCGGACGGGCTCGCCGTGCCGGACGCCGTCACCGTCGGGGACGGCGTCGAGCCGGTGGTGCCGGTTCCGCTGGCGCAGGCGGCCAGTGCGGGCGTGATCAGAGCGGCGGCTACCAGGCCGGCGCCAAGTCGTCGAACAGTCATACGTGTCTCCCAAGGGGGTCACCCGACGACCTGGACGGCGCCGGAAACCGGGCGACGCAGCAGCACCGTCGGCTGCGTCGCGCGATCCGGGCCGAGCAGCGCGCCCGGATCACCCCCTCCTTGTTCCCTGTCGAGGCGTCGGACAATCACCCTTCGGGCTGGTTGCCCAGATTCGGCGCCGGCGGGTCCATCGACCGCCGAGGTCCCCTCAGCGCAGTGAGCCGGCCAGTTCGCGTAGTTCGTTGTCCCGGGCGTCGCCGACGACGATCACCGTGCGGGTCGGCTCCAGCAGGACCAGCGCCTGTTGGTTGCCCCGCGCGGTGTAGAGCTGCCAGGTGCGCCCGGCCAGCTCGGTGGGGCCCTGCGGCTGGCCCTGGCTGGTCAGCTCGGCGGGGAGCAGACGATCCGCCGGGACGCTGCTCTGCAGCAGTTGGACGCCTCGCCCCTCCGGGGTGAGGTAGCCGAGTCGCAGGTTCGCGCCGTTCTCGACGGTCTGGTAGCGGGCGCTGACCGTCTTCCAGTCGGAGCCGAGCCCCTGCGGCTGGCTCACCGGGAAGACGTTCGCCGACCGGGCCTGCTCGATCGCGGGCGCCGGATCGACGGTGGTGGCCTGGTCGCCGCCGAGGAATCCCCGGTAGAACGCCAGCAGGAGCGCGATCGGGACGAGCAGCACCAGCAACGAGATCGCCATGTCCTTCGGCGACCGCTCGGACTTGCCGGCCCCCGCCGCGGGCGGCGGGGTCGGGGTCGGATCGGTCGCGGCGGGCTCACCACCGGCGGGGACGTCGGCCGGCGGCTGACCGTCGGGCGGCGTGCGGTCGGCGGGTACGCGGTCGGCTGGCTGTGCGGGTTCCACCCCGCTATCTTCGCAGCCGCCCGACCGGCGGTATCCGGGCCATCACCGCCCCGCGCCGACGCCCCGTCGGCCATCGTGTGAGGATCAGCGACAAAGCCGGCGGTGGGGGCCTCCCCGCGGCCGGTCGTCCCCGCACCGTCGCGAGGAGGAGTAGCCGTCATGACGAACACCAGGACGCGGATCCCACAGGATCTCGACCGTAACCTTGCCCTCGACCTGGTCCGGGTCACCGAGGCCGCGGCGATGGCCGCCGGCCGGTGGGTCGGTCGGGGCGACAAGGAGGGCGGCGACGGAGCAGCTGTCGACGCGATGCGCAAGCTGATCAACTCGATCCAGATGCGCGGTGTGGTGGTGATCGGCGAGGGCGAGAAGGACAACGCCCCGATGCTCTTCAACGGCGAACATGTCGGCGACGGCACGGGCCCGGAGGTGGACGTCGCCGTCGACCCGGTGGACGGCACCACCCTGATGAGCAAGGGCATGCCGAACGCCGTGGCGGTGCTCGCCGTCTCCGAGCGGGGTGCGATGTTCGACCCCAGCGCCGTGTTCTACATGGAGAAGCTCGCCGTCGGGCCCGCGTACGCCGACGTGATCGACATCAACGCCGGGGTGGCGGAGAACCTGCGCCGGATCGCCAAGGTCAAGGGCACCGACGTCTCCGAGGTGACGGTCTGCGTGCTGGACCGCAGCCGCCACGACGACCTGGTCACGCAGATCCGCCGGGCCGGGGCGGGTATCCGGTTCATCTCCGACGGCGACATCGCCGGCTCCATCGCCGCCGCCCGGGGCGAGTCGGACGTGGACGTGCTGATGGGCATCGGCGGCACCCCGGAGGGCATCATCTCCGCGTGCGCGCTCAAGTGCATGGGCGGTGCGATGCAGGCCAAGCTCTGGCCGCGCGACGAGCAGGAGCGGGAGAAGGCGATCGCCGCCGGGCACGACCTGGACCGGGTGCTGGGCACCGATGATCTCGTCACCGGCGACAACTGCTTCTTCGTGGCGACCGGGGTCACCTCCGGCGACCTGCTGCGCGGTGTGCGGTACCGGGCGGGCGGGGCGTACACCCAGTCGATCGTGATGCGCTCGAAGAGCGGCACCATCCGGGTGATCGACTCGTACCACCGGCTGGAGAAGCTGGCGCTCTACTCCGCTGTCGACTTCGACGGTCGACCGCTGGCTGAACAGGAGTGACAGCCACCGACACGGCGACCCCGCAGACCCTGTCGGCCGCCCGCCGGATCACCGGCGTCGCGCTCGCGTCGGCCTCCGGGGTCGCGGTGGCGGTGCAGTCGCGGATCAACGGCGAGCTGGGGGTACGCCTCGAGGACGGTTTCGCCGCCGCGGTGGTGTCGTTCGGCCTCGGCCTGCTGGTGCTGCTGGTGCTGGTGCCCGCGACCCCTGGTGGCCGGCGCGGGCTGGCCGCGACCCGGCGGGCCCTGCGGACGGGCGCGTTGCGGCCGTGGCAGTGCCTCGGTGGCATGTGCGGGGCGTTCCTGGTGGCCACTCAAGGGCTCACCATCGGCACGTTGGGCGTGGCGGTCTTCACCGTGGCGGTGGTGGCCGGCCAGACCGGCAGCAGCCTTGCCGTGGATCGGGCCGGGATCGGGCCGACCGGCCGGCAGCCGGTCACCCGGCAGCGGCTGGCCGGCGCGGTGCTCACCGTGTTGGCGGTCTGCCTGGCGGTAGGCGACCGCCTGGGCGACCCGGGCGCGCTGGCGCTGGCCCTGCTGCCGCTGCTCGCCGGGGTGGGCATCGCCTGGCAGCAGGCCGTCAACGGTCGGGTCCGGGCGGCGGCCGACAGCGCGTTGACCGCCACTCTCGTCAACTTCGCCGTCGGCACTGTCACCCTGCTGGTCGCG
>NZ_JAGPXZ010000339.1:0-6348 GCF_018070305.1 Micromonospora sp. M51
GCACGAGCAGGTTGTACGGCGACAGGTCGCCGTGCGCGTAGCCGGCCCGAGCCAGCACCCGCAGCGCCTCCACCAACTGGGCCCACAGGTCACTCAGCTCGGCCGGGCCGGGACGCAGTTGGGCCAGTCGCGGCGCCGCCTCCCCCGACTCGGCGTCACCGACGAACTCCAGCATCAACTCGGTGCCCCGCAACTGCACCGGGTACGGCACGGCGATCCGGTCGTGGCCGGCGCCGATCTCCCAGAGCCGGCTCAGGGCGGCGAACTCGGCCGCCGCCCACTGCCCGGCGATCATCTGCCGGCCGAACGCCGTCCGGCCGGCCATCGCCCGGTTCTCCCGGGACCGGCGCACCCGACGGCCCTCCAGGTAACCGGCATCGCGGTGGAACAGCCGGTGCTCGGGATCGCGGTAGCGCTTCACCGCCAACAGACAGGACCGGTCGGTGTCGGGCACCGCCCGACGGACCAGGTGGACGTCCGCCTCCTTGCCGGTCTTCAGCACACCCAGCTCGGTGTCCTTGGCGGCCAGTTCGGTGACCAGCCAGGCCGGGTGCGGCTGCGGCCCGTGCACGGCGTCGTCCCAGGACGACCAGCGCTCGCCGGTGTCCGGGTCGGGCTCGCTGTCCGGGTCCGCGAGCGGCTCGGTGGGCCGCCCGCGCTTCAGAAACTGCGGTTCGTCGTCGTCGAAGCGGCTCTTGCCGCGGGTTCGGCGCTCAAGCGCCGGAAGATCATGATCGCGCACTGTGGTGAGGTTCCCTTGGTCGAGGCTGAGATAGGCAGCTGGAAGCGACCTGCGAAGACGGCCATGACCGACCCCCTCTCCTCGACCGGGCACACACCCGGGACGCACGATGCGCGGACAATGCTCGTCGCAGCACGGCGACCGGTCAACCGAATAAACCGAGCCCAGTGCGCGAACCCTCAGCGGGCGAGGACGGTGGCGACCGCGGCGATCAACCCGTCCACGGTGCGGCTCGGCGCGAACCGGACGTCCGACCAGGTGCGCCCCCGGTGCAGCCAGACGCTGGGCAGCCCGACGGCCGCGGCACCGCCGATGTCCGCCTCCGGGCTGTCGCCGATCACCCACGACCCGCGCAGCGGCATCCGCACCCGTTGGGCGGCGAGCGCGAAGATTCTCGGGTTGGGCTTGCTGACGCCGGCCTCTTCGGAGATCACCCAGTCGGCGACGTACTGGTCCAGCCCGGTCCGGCGAATCTTGGCGTCCTCGACGCGTACGGTGCCGTTGCAGACCACCACCGGCACCCAGCCGGCGTCGTCGGCGATCCGCAGCGCGCAGGCGGTCAGCGGGTCGAGCCGGGTCTGCGCCACCACCCCGTCGTGCAGCTCCTCCACCAGGTCGATCGAGGGAATGCGCAGCTCGTAGCGGTCCCGGATGGCGTCGGCGAGGTCCCAGCGGTCGGTCAGGCCGTCGGCGTCGATGGAGACCAGCCAGTCGATGTCGGTGTGGGGCGCGCCGATGCTGTCCAGGAAGCGCTCACCCCAGCGGCGGAACGGCCCGGCCCGATCCAGCAGGGTGTTGTCCAGGTCCAGCAGGAGCAGTGGCACTCGGGCACCCTACGGGACCGACGTGTCCGCCAACAGATGCGGCGGGTATCGACCTGACGAAGGGCTCAGCCAGGCATCGACACCCGCGCGCCGCCCTGCTCCGGCAGCCGATCGACGAGCATCGAGTGGGCCGCCCGGGTGGCCGCGAGCACGGCCGGATCCAGCGACGCCACGAGCACCGCCGTGCCGTCGTCGGCCCCGCGAGCCAGCACCCGCCCCTCCGGGTCGTAGATGGCCGCGCCACCGTTGAACCGCCACGGGTCGACGCCGCCGACCGCGTTGGCGAAGACCACGAACATCGTGTTGTCCAGGGCCCGCGCGGCGTAGTAGAGATCCCGGCGGTGTTCGGAGCCGGTCAGGTACCCGCTCGGGCACAGGTAGGCGTGTGCGCCGTCGAGGGCGGCGGCCCGGCCGTGCTCCGGGAAACAACCGTCATAACAGATGCCCAGCCCGAGCCGCCAGTCGTCGACGAGCAGCGTGGCACCCCGATCGCCGGGGACGAACAGCTCCCGTTCGTCACCCCACAACTGCTGCTTGTCGTAACCGACCCGCACCTCGCCGGCCCGGTCGACCACCAGCGCCGCGATGGTCCGCCGGCCGTCCGGGTGCCGCACGGCCGCGCCCACCAGCGCGGTGACGCCGCCCTCGCGCGCCGCGACGCGCAGCGGGTCGAGCCGGGGATCCGCGACCATCCCGCCCTGATCGGCGGCGACGTCCGTGCCGGCCGGGTCGGCGGCGAGGGCCGGCGGGTGGTACGCGCAGAGGAACAACTCCGGCAGGACTGCCACCCGGGCGCCCCGTTCGCCCGCCTGGCGGACCAGGTCGGCGGCGACGAGCGCGTTGCCGGCGACGTCGCCCGGCGTGGGGGTGGCCTGGACGGTGGCCACCGTCAGCGGGGAGCTGGGCACGGTGTGGGGCTGGGTCACCGGGCGATGGTAAACGGCACCATCCCAAGCCGTACGTACGGTTTGCGTGCCCCGGGTTGACCTGCGACGATCGACGTGTGCCCAGAGTAAGTCAGGACCAGCTCGACGCGCGCCGGCAGGAGATCCTCGCCGCCGCCCGGGCGTGTTTCGCCCGGCTCGGCTACGAGGGCGCGACCGTACGCCGCCTTGAGGAGGCCACCGGTCTGTCCCGCGGCGCGATCTTCCACCACTTCCGCGACAAGGACTCGCTCTTCCTGGCCGTCGCCGAGGACGACGCCGCGGCCATGGTCGAGACGGTGGCCCGCAACGGTCTGGTGCAGGTGATGCGCGATCTGCTGGCCCGCGCCGTCTCCCCCGACACCACCGGCTGGTTGGGCAGCCAACTGGAGGTCTCCCGGCGGCTGCGCACCGACCCCGCGTTCGCCAAACGGTGGGCCGAGCGGTCCGCCGCGATCGCGGAGGCGACCCGGGACCGGCTGGCCCGCCAGCGCGACGCCGGGGTGCTGCGTGAGGACGTACCGATCGACGTGCTGGCCCAGTTCCTGGAGCTGGCCTACGACGGTCTGGTGCTGCACCTGGCCATGGGTCGACCGGCCGGTGACCTGGGCCCGGTGCTCGACCTGGTCGAGGAGGCGGTCCGCCGGCACTGACCGCGCGGGCACCGGTCGGTCGACCGTGGCGAGGCTGCTCCACAATGGGGCCGCCGATCCCCTCCGGTGACAGGAGCAGTCGATGAGCGTCCACGCCGCGTCCGGTGACACCTGGGGCATCTCCGGCCCGACCTTCCTCCGGTACTACCTCGCAGCGGCCATCCTGGTGGTGGTGATCGCGGCGTACCACCGGGTCCGGCTCGCCGCCGGATCGACCGGCGCCATGACCACCGACCCCCTCGGGCCCCAGCAGGTCGCGTACCTCAACGGGGGGCCTCGGCTGGCCGTACACGCCGCGCTCGGCGGGCTGCGCGCCAGCGGAGCGATCGGCGTGCGACCGGACCGCCGGCTGACCACCGTCGGGGCCGCGCCGACCGGGCTCACCCCGCTGGATCAGGCCATCCACTGGGCGGCCCACCAGCACGCCCGGGTCGGGGACCTCCCGCAGGACGAGCGGGTACGCACCGCGCTGCACCAGATCCGCAACGGCCTGGAGCAACGCGGACTGCTCACCGACGACGCGCAGCGCGCCCGCGCCCGCTTCTGGGCCACGATCCTGATCGCCCTGCTGGGCCTCGGTGTGCTCCGGTTGGTCTCCGGCCTGTTCAACGGTCACCCGGTCGGTTACCTGCTGCTGACACTGGTTCCGCTGCTGATCATCACGCTCGTGCTGCGCCGGGCGCCCATGCTCACCCGGGCCGGTCGATCGGCAGTGCGTTCCGTCCGCCGCGAGCACACCCACCTCGCGCCCGCCTCCGCACCCGCCTACGCCACCTACGGGGCGGCCGGCGCGGCGATGGGCGTCGCCCTGTACGGCACCGCCTCGCTCTGGGCACTCGACCCGGGCTTCGCCGAACAGGCCGAGATTCAGCGCCAGGCCGCCTCCGGCAGCGGATGGACGGGCGGGTCCGACGGGTCCTCCGGCGGCGGGGACAGCTCCGGTGGAGACGGTGGCAGCTCCTGCGGCGGTGGTGGCGGGTGCGGCGGCGGGGGGTGCGGCGGATGACCGGCCCGTCCGGGGTCGGCATCGGCTGGCGTCCGGAGATCGCCGGCTTCGTGGCCGACCTGCCCGGCCTGCGCTTCGTCGAAGTGGTGGCCGAGGGGGTGCCCGCGTCCGGGCCGCTCCCACCCGGGCTGACACAGCTGCGGGAACGCGCGGTGACAGTCGTACCGCACGGGGTGCGGCTCTCCCTCGGCGGCGCCGAGCCGGTCGACCCGGCCCGGGTCGGCCACCTGGCCGCGGTGGCGCAACGCCTGGACGCCCCGCTGGTCAGCGAACACATCGCGTTCGTCAGGGCCGGCGGTCTGGAGGCCGGGCACCTGCTGCCGCTGCCGCGCAGCCGGGAAGCCGTCGACGCGGTCTGCGCCAACGTGGCGCGGGCCCAGGCCGACCTGCCGGTGCCCATCGCGCTGGAACCGATCGCCGCGTTGGTCGACTGGCCCGACGACGAGCTGGACGAGGCGGACTTCCTCACCGAGATCCTCGACCGGACCGGGGCCCTGCTGCTGCTGGACGTGGCGAACGTGCACGCCAACGCCCGCAACCGGGGCGCCGACCCGCTGGCGGTGCTGGACCGTCTGCCGCTGGAGCGGATCGCGTACGCCCATGTGGCCGGCGGCGCGGAGTACGGCGGTTTCTACCACGACACCCACACCGACCCGGTTCCGTCAGCGGTGCTGGAGCTGGTCGGCGCGCTCTGCGCCCGGCAGCGGCCACCGGCGCTGCTGCTGGAACGCGACGGCCACTACCCGCCGGCCCCTGAACTCCGCGCCGAACTGGACGCCCTGGCCGCCGCCGCGGGCTTCCCGGCCGTCACATGACCGGCGCGCCCCACGGCGACCCGACAGCCGCGCCCCGCGCCGGGCTCGCCGAACGGCAGGCCGAACTGGTCGCCGCGCTCGTCGCCGGAGGGCCACCCCCGCCGGGGTTCGCGCCCGGCCCGCTGGCCGCCACCCGCGCGGCCCTGCTGCGCAAACGGGCCGGTGCCGTCGCCCGGCACTGGCCGTTGCTCGCCGCCAGCCTCGGTGCCAGGTGGACGACGACCTTCGCCGGCTGGGCCGAGCGGCGACCCACCGCCGGGTCGCTGCGCGACGGTTGGGACCTGGCCCGCGCGCTGCACGCCGAACGTGCGCTGCCGCCGCCGGCAGCCGAGGAGCTGGCCGCCCGGGAGGCACTCCTGCGCTACGACGGGCTGCGGCCGCCACGTCCGCGCCGGTTGCCGGCGGTGGGCCGCGCCGGCGGGGCCGTCGCGGTGCAGATCGCCGGCCGGGTACGCCTGCTGCGCCCCGCCCCGCGGGTACCCACCCGTGCTGGCGACGGCGTTTCGGATGCGGCAGGATCGGCATTATGGATCTCGGACTGACCGACCGCGTGTACGTCCTCACCGGCGCCTCCCGCGGCCTGGGTTTCGCGACAGCGCAGTGCCTGGTCGCCGACGGTGCACGGGTGGTCCTCTCGGCCCGGGACGCGGACGCCGTGGCCGCCGCCGCGCAGCAGCTGGGTGGGCCGGAGCACGCCGTCGGGCTGACCGGCGACCTGACCGACCCGGAGACCCCGGGGCAGCTCGTCGCCGCCGCCCAGCAGCACTTCGGCCGGCTCGACGGCGCGCTGATCTCGGTCGGTGGGCCACCGCCCGGCAACGCCGCAGCGGTCACCGACGAGCAGTGGCGGCTCTCCTTCGAGACGGTCTTCCTGGGCACCATCCGCGCCGTACGCACTGTCGCCAACGCCCTGCCCGAGGGCGGCGCGATCGGGCTGGTGCTCTCCACCTCGGCGCGTGGCCCGGTGCCCGGTCTCGGCATCTCCAACGGTCTGCGGCCCGGCCTGGTCGGTGCCGCCAAGGACATCGCCGACGACTACGGCCCACGGGGCGTCCGCGTGGTCGGCCTGTTGCCCGGCCGGATCATGACCGATCGCAACCGGGAGCTGTTCGGAGCTACCGGCGACCCGGAGCGGGCCCGCGCCGAGGCGGAGGCCGGCATCCCGCTGCGCCGCATCGGCGACCCGGCCGAGTTCGGTCGGGTGGCCGCGTTCGCGCTCTCCCCCGCCGCGAGCTACCTCACCGGGATCACAGTGCCGGTCGACGGCGGCGCGCTACGCGGGCTGTGACCCCCGACAGGGCCCGGCACACCCGCGCCGTGACACCGCCGAAGCCGGCCCGCATCGACAGAGCGGCCGGGCCGACCCGGGCGGAGTTGGCGGCGGC
>NZ_JAGPXZ010000034.1:0-17495 GCF_018070305.1 Micromonospora sp. M51
ACCAGGCCGTTGGCGCAGCTGCTCGGCTACCAGCGGGTCCACCTGGAGCCGGGTCAGTCCGTCACTGTCGAGCTGACCGTCCCCACCACCCGTCTGGCCTTCTCCGACCGCACGTACACCCGGGTCGTGGAGCCCGGCGAGGTCGAGCTCTGGGTCGGCACCAGCGTGCAGCGCGACACCCAGGCGGTGACCACACTGGTCGGTGACACCGTCCCGGTCACCAACGCCTCCCCACGCTGGACCGTCACCACCATCCGCTGAGACCGGTCCGCCGGCCGTCCCTCCCGGTCGGCCGGCGGACCGCGGTCACTCGGGGGCCGGCGCGCGGCGTCGCCGAGCTCGCCCGGCCGGTTCGGGCCCGCCGGGGCCGGCGTCCCCGCCGTCGCGGCGCACTGACCAGTGCGTCTCCCAGCGGCGCGAGCATCCGGGGGAGCCGGGCGAGCATCAGCATGCGGGTGGCCCGTTCGATGGCCGCCGCGTCGTCGTTGGGTTGCAGGTGAGCCGCGTCGTGCGCGTCGAACCAGGTCTCGAACTCGTCGTACGACGCGGGGATGTCGGTGATGCCCATCCGTCGGCCGAGTTCCCGGTAGAACAGGTACGTGGCGTGCCGTTCGTGGCAGCAGGGCGGGCGCCAACCGTACGCCTGCAACCACCGTGTGGGGATCACGACCAGGCAGCCGAGGACGTAGCGGAAGTCGTCGTTGCTGATGTCGTACGGGCGGTGGATCTGGTTGACGCGCCGCAACGCGTCACGGCCCCGGGGCTGCTCGAAGCCGTTGAGCACCATCTCGTACATCAGCAGGCCGGTGTCGTCGATCCGCTTCTGGGTGCGTTCGGTCAGCTCACCGGTGGCGGCGTGCACAGTGGCGATGGCGGGGACGGAGAAGGACCGGTTGAAGGCGAGGTTGAGCCCGAGCTTCATGTCCCACGGGAACTCGTGGCGCAGCATCGTCTGGTAGATGTCCAGGTAGTCGCGCTCCGGATCGAGAGCACGGGTACGGGTCAGGTTGTCGTAGCGGCCTCTCATCGGTGGGCGTCTCCCATGGTCGGCCCTGGTGACCGGCGGTTCGGGGCCCCTCCCGGTGCCGGTTCCTCCTCCGGGAGGTGAGCACCCGTCCAGGTGACGGTGGCCAGCCGGGCGCCGAGTAGCCGCCGTGCCCGGGCGGTCTGCCGGGCGTTCGCGTTGACCAGCACCGGCTGCTGCGCGGCGCTGAGGATGGGGAGATCCGACAGCGAGTCGCTGTAGGCCACCCGCCACGGTGGCGTCACCCCGTGGGCGGCGAGCTGCGTTACCTTGGCCGACCCGTGGTTGTGCACGATCAGCTTCGGCCCGCGAATGCGCGAGGCCACGAGCTCGACCTCGGCGAGGCCGATCACGTCGAGCACCGCGCGCGCCAGGGTGTGCTCGCAGGCGGTCACCACGATGACCCGGTCGCCCGCGTCGAGGTGGGACCGGACAGTGCGCAGGCCGGGCCCGATGATCCGCCCCGGCTCTTCGCCGAGGTCCGCGCCGAAGCGTGCGAGCTCTGCGGTCAACTCGTCGGCGTTGCGGCCCGACAAGCCGATCCGGCTCACCCACCGCGCCGCCCATGGACGCGCCGCGGGAACGGCGGCGACGGGCGCGAGGAGGACCAGTAGCGCGACGGCGAGCGGCAGCCGGGCGCCGGCGAAAGCAGTGCGGCGCAGGAACAGGCCGAATGCGTCGCCGCGCAGCAGCACACCGTCAAAGTCCACGATCACCGTGCCGGCGGTCGACGCCCCTGTCGCACTACCGACCACTGTGCCACCGGCGGTTCGCCATCAGTCGAGTGTACGGGCGGCCGGCGTCGGCGGCGGTGTCCGACCGCCCGGCACTCGACGGTGAACCCGCCAGCGACGCTCAGTACGGATATCCGGGAATGTTGAGTCGCACGCTGTACAGCCCGGAGTCGCCCCACGGGCCCGACGTGATGAAGAGGGTCTGCCGGTCGGGACCGCCGAACGCGACGTTTGTCGTGCCGGTGTTACCGGGCCGGATCGTGCCGAGCGGGGTGCCGGCCGGGGAGTAGACGTGCACCAGCGAGTCCCGACCCGAGGTCCAGTAGACGTTGCCGGCGCAGTCGATGGTGCCGCCGTCCGGACCGCCGATGTAGTTCACGAAGACGCTGCGGGCGCCGACGCTGCCGTCGGGCTGGACGACGTACTTGTAGATCTTGTTCTCGGCGTAGGCGCCCACGTACAGTGCGCTCCCGTCCGGCGACAGCGAGATCCCGTTGGGTTGGCGCAACGTGTCGTCCACCAGCGACACCTGCCCGCCGGAGACGCGGAAGACGCTGGTGCGCCCGCTCATCTGGTCGGGCCGGTTGCCGCGCTGGAAGTTCGGGTCGGTGAAGTAGACGACGCCGTCCGATCGGACCGCGACGTCGTTCGGCGAGTTGAACGCCCGGCCCTGGTAGTTGGCCGCGACGGTGCTGCGGGTCCGGTCGCTCAGCCGGTACGCGGAGACGCTGCGCTGGTCGTGGGTGGCCGCGACGAGCTCCTGGGCGTCGGCGGTGAGCGCGAGCCCGTTGCTGCCGGCGTTGGCGATGAACGTGTCGAAGGTCGCCGGCGGGGTGAACCGGCGGATCGTCGACGGCTGGACGTTGTACGGCCCGGTGCCGGCGGTCATGTCGGACATCAGCAGGTAGCCACCGTCAGCGACCCAGACCGGCCCTTCGAGGAAGGTGAACCCGCCCCGGATCCGCGGAGCCGTCACGGTGCTCGCCGGCAGCGGCGGACCGTAACTGACGCCGGTTGGGCAGGCCCCGGGCGGTGCGCCGGGCGGACCGGCGAGTGCGGCGTGCGCGCTGGCCTGCGCGGCGTGGACGGCAGCACCGGCGGGCACTGTGGTGGTGGTGACCGCGAGGCACAGGCCAGCCAGCGCGGCAAGGGTGGGACGCCAGGTCATCGAACACTCCAATCGGCGTCGAGGGTGGCGATGGCCGGCGTGCAAGGTCGGGGGCTGGCACGGCGTGAGGACGGGGCCGTCGACGTGAATATTCGGGAGCCTAAATCATGAAGCAGTGGTCCGCAGCGGTTTTGCCGTCAGATATTTCGAAGCGGATCCGGTTTGTAGACAAAGGCGCTGGTCAATGCGAAAAGGGGGCCGTGGAATAGTTCCGATCGGACCACAGTGGAGTGTCCGGCGGTGGTCCGGACACCGGGCCGGGACGTGGCGCAATAGGGTTGGGCCATGACCGGCCTGCTCAGTGGTGCCCGAACCGCAGCCAATCCGCTCCGTCAGCTCACGATCGACCAGCTCCGGCAGCGGACCAGCCTCAAGTGGCGGGAACACCCCGACGACGTGCTGCCGCTCTGGGTGGCCGAGATGGACGTGCCCCTGGCCGAGCCGGTCGCACTGGCGATCACCGACGCCGTCGCGCGCGGCGACACCGGCTACACCGCCGGCACGGCGTACCCGCAGGCGTTGGCGGAGTTCGCTCGGCGGCGGTGGGGCTGGGACGGGCTGGCCGTGGAGCGCACCGCACTGGTGCCCGACGTGATGCACGGCGTCGTCGAGGCGCTACGCCTGGTCACCGAACCGGGGGACGCGGTGGTCGTCAACTGCCCGGTCTACCCGCCGTTCTACGAGTCCGTGGCGCACGCCGACCGCCGGATCGTGGAGGCGCCGCTCGGCGAGACCCTGCGGATCGACCTCGGCACGCTGGAGGAAGCGTTCCGGCGGGCCCGCGCCGGTGGACGGCCGGCGGCGTACCTGCTGTGCAGCCCGCACAACCCGACCGGCGTCGTGCACACCGCGGCCGAGTTGACCGCCGTCGCCGACCTCGCCGAGCGGCACGGGGTGCGGGTGGTCGCCGACGAGATCCACGCGCCGGTGGTGGCCGGCGGAGCGCGGTTCGTGCCGTACCTCTCGGTGCCCGGCGCGGAGACCGGCCTGTCGCTGATGTCCGCCTCCAAGGGATGGAACCTGTCCGGCCTGCGCGGCGGGCTCCTCGTCGCCGGCCCGGCCGCGGCCGGGGACCTCGCTCGCGTCCCGTTCGGGGTCAGCGTCAGCACCAGCCACCTCGGCGTGATCGCCCACACCGCGGCCTTCCGCGACGGCGGCGAATGGCTCGATTCCCTGCTGACCGGCCTGGACGACAACCGTCGGCTGCTTGCCGACCTGCTCGCCGAGCACCTGCCGGCCGTCCGCTACCAACCCGGTCAGGGCACCTACCTGGCCTGGCTCGACTGCCGGGCGCTGGGCCTCGGCGACGACCCGGCCACCGTGTTCCTCGACAGTGCCCGGGTGGCGCTCAACTCCGGGTTGGCGTTCGGCACCGGCGGTGATGGGCACGTCCGACTGAACCTGGCCACCGCGCCGGAGCTCATCACCGAGGCGGTACGCCGGATGGCCGGCGTCGTCGGCTGAGACCGGCACGGATGTCGGTAGGTCGCTCTACGGACCAGCGGGGCCCGCAGGCTCACCACCGCACTGGCCGGCCGACCCACTGATCCGCGTTCCGCCGGGCCGGGACACCCCCGGCCCGGCCGAGTGGTCCGCCTTCCGACCGTACTTCGCGGGGGACGCAACCTGATGGTCGTCCGGCCCCGTCGAGCTTGCGGAGGAGGGAGCCTTGATGGTGGATGCCGAGGGTGAGTTCGTGGAGTACGTCTCCGCGCGACTGCCGCGCCTGCATCGGACCGCGTTCCTGATGTGCGGTGACGCCCATCTGGCCGACGACGTGGTGCAGCAGACGATCACGTCGCTCTACGTGAACTGGCGCCGGGTCAGCCGGGCCGACAACGTCGACGCGTACGTCCATCGGATGCTGGTGCACAAGCTCGTCGATGAGAAGCGCCTGAGCTGGGCGAAGGTGCGGTTGTTGGGGTCTGCGCCGGTGCCGGAGCGCTCACCGGCGACCCCGCATGACGACCTGGCCGAGCGGGACAGCCTGCTCGCGGCGCTCGCCCGTCTGCCGCGCGGCCAGCGCACAGTGCTGGTCCTGCGGTTCCTGTGCGACCTGTCGCTGGCCGACACGGCCGCCGCGATGGGCTGCTCCGAAGGCAACGTGAAGGCGCAGACGGCCCGGGCTCTGGCGGCTGTTCGCCAGGTGCTCGACGTCGCCGAGATGTCAGTGAGGAGTCCGAGATGACCACCGTGGACGATCAGCGGTTCGCCGCGCTGCTGCGGTCGGTGTCGGTTCCCGAGCCGCGGGTCGACGTGAGGCGGGCCGTCCGCGACGGCCGGCGCCGCCGCCAGCGGCGCCGCGTCGCCGGCGCCGCCGCCCTGACGGTGCTGGCCGGGGTCGGCGTCGTGGGTGCCGTTCAGGTCGGCGGGACCGCCAGCTCGCCGGCGCCGACCACGCCGGCACTCGCGGTGTCGCCGGCCGCTACCGGGTCGGCCGCCCCCCGCCCGCCAGTCACCTGCCAGGCGTCGTGGTTGTCGCAGCCGATCGACGGTCCGGTCGCGGTGGCCGTCGGAGTCGACCCCACCGGGCGGTACGTCGTCGGCGACATCGGCACCGGGCAGGAGGACGGGCGGGTTGTGCTGTGGACCGACGGCAGGCCGGTCGTCCTGCCGAAGACCGCGCGGCACGCGGCAGCGGTCAACGCCAGCGGCCATGTGGTGGGCACCGACGGCGACGGCACCGGTTGGGTGTACCGGGACGGGAAGCTGCGTTTCCTGGCCACCCCGCCCGGCTTTGACGCGGTGCTCGTGCACGCGGTCAACGCCCGGGGTGACATCGTCGGGACGGCCCGCAGGTCGGACGACTCGCACCAGGCCGTGCGGTGGTCGACGGCGCAGCCCCAGACGTACCGGCTGATCGGCCAGCGGGGGTCGACCGCGACCGGGATCACCGACGACGGCACGATCGTCGGCGGAATGGACCAACAGCCCTACCGGTGGACGCCGCAGGGCGTCGGTGCGGCGCTGGCGGTGCCCGAGGGCTACCCGCGGGCGTCGGTCGAATCGGCGCAGGGCGAATGGGCGGTCGGAATGGTACCCGGCGGCAGCAACGGCGGCGCCGTGCAGATGCTGCCGGTGCGGTGGAACCTCTCCACCGAGGGTGAGGTGCTCATCGGCGACGGCGCGCCGCTGATCGTCGCCCCGGACGGCACCTCCCGCCGGCTGCCGGGCCGACCCGAGGTCCGCGCGACCGAGCCGGGCACGTACACGGCGGAGGGGATCAGCGACGACGGTCTGACGGTGGTCGGGGCCGTCTACGAGAACCAGGCGTACCGGCCGCTGGTGTGGCGCTGCGGACGTTGATGGGTTGAGCGGCCCCGTTCACCGTCGCGGTGGGGGACTGCCGGGGAGCGTGCCTCCGGGTCGTTTCAGCCGACCGGGCCCGTGGGTACGCTCCCACCCGCCTCAGGCGATGGTGGACGGTCGCGGTGCCCTGGTGACCACGGCGCTGGCGAGCAGAAGCGCCACCGCTGGGAGGAACGCGCCACCGATGCCCAGCCCGAGCAGCAGCCCCCAGCCGGTGATGACGAGCGCGGCCACCAGGTCGGCGGCCACCGTCAGCCGACCGAACCGCTGCGCGAGGACAGGCAGCACCGCCGCGAGGACGGGGACGCCGAGCAGATAACCGGCCGCGGCGCCCGAGTCGTCCACTGTGAACGGAGCCAACGCGGCGGCCACCAGCACGGTGATCGCCAGGGCCGACCAGCGGAGCACCGACCGGGTGTCGGCCGGTCTGCGGAGCAGGACCACGAGACCGACGAGCAGGACGCCCACGACGGCCCCGACGCTCACCACACCGATCATGATGTTCTCCTCGACCGCCGCAGGTGGTGTCTCATCGAAGACGGCGGATCGTCGTCTCTGCGTCCACCATACGGCTGCCCCGGCCACCGGCACGAGGTCAGAACATCAGGCGCGTCCGTGCCGGGTCTGGGCGGTGTCAGCCGGCGTCCAGCACCTCCCGCAGCCGCGCGGCGAACTCCTCGGGCTTGCCCGCGTAGCCGAACTCGCCGCCGAGGAACCCGCCGTGGTGACTCGGGAACACCACGGCCTCCTGGCCGAGCAGCGCCGCGAGGCCCAGTGCGGTGCGGGCGGTGTACGTCCCGGCCGACTCTTCGCCGACCGCGACCACGATCCGGGTGGGCGCGGCGGTGAGCACCTCCGCGTCGGGCCGGTAGTCGGTGATCGCCCACGAGTTCTGCGACAGCAGCGGCTCGTCGCGGCTGCCGTCGTCGTCGGCGGTCAGGCCGAACATCGCAGGGTCAGGGGTGGGCTGGGCGAAGTAGGCGTCGGGGATCTCGCCCTGCCAGGCGGTCATCGCGATGAACGCGGCCATCCCCGCGCCCGAGCCCTTCGCCTGGTACGCCTCGTAGAAGCCGGCCCGGGCGCGCTCGGCGGCCGTGGCGTCGGGGAGCACGGCGTTGATCGGCGGTTCGTGCGCCACCAGGGTGGCGACGTCGCCGGGATGGGTGGCGACCAGTTCGAGGGCGGTCACCGCGCCGCCGCTGCTGGCGAAGAGGTCGACCGGACCGACGTCGAGCGCCTCGACGAGCGCGTGCAGGTCGGCCGCCTGCTGCTGCGGCGTGTGGTCGGACCGACCGTCAGTGCGGACGCTGCGGCCCAGGCCACGCGGGTCGTAGGTGAGGACCGTGCGGTCCGTGAAGTGCGGGGCGAGGGCGGTGAAGCCCTCCGCCGTCATCGGCTGGCCGATCAGGAGCAGCGCACGATGGGCGCCGGTGGGAGGTAGCGGGCCGCGGACGTCGTAGACCAGGTCGACGCCGGGAATGTCCAGGGTGTGTGTCTGGATGTCCTGCATCCGATGAGACTACGGCCGGCCAGGGGAAATTGGCGGCGGCTGGCGGAGCGCGTCGTCGATGATGCCGGGCATCCGCCGGGCCACTCCCGCGAGGAGGTCCGCGACCTGGACGCGCGGGTCGTCGCGGGAGTCGACCATCACCAGCCCCGCCAGGGGTGACACCCCGGTCGGCAACGCGGCAGCCCGGTTGTCGCCGGCCGCCGACGCGTCGCCGTTGGCGGCCAACACCCGCTGAAGCCGGGTCAGCCGGTCGGCCGTCAGGGCACTCTGCTCGTCGTGGGTCACCAGCACCTGCCGCTGGCCGCCGCTCCAGGACAGGACCGTTTCGGCCAGCGCCGGCAGCAGCGGTTCCAGCGGGGGAGGGACCGTGCGGTCGTCGGCGTCGAGTCTGGCCACCACGGTCCGCACCTGGTTCGGGCGGAACCCGCCGAGGACGGCGTCGGCCACCGTGCCGAGGCCGTGTCGCCGCAGCGCGTCCCGGGCCTGGAAGAACCGCCGCACCGTCTGGTCGACCGGAAGCCGCCGCTTCATCCGGACCAGATCGACGAACGCCGACAGGAAGGCAGTCCAGTCGCTTCCGGTCGAGCGCCCGGCCGCGTACAGGGCGAGAGCGGCCGGATGGTGCTCGCGATCCAGGCAGGTGCCTGCCGCGTACGACGGCTCGGTCAGCAGGAAGTCCACGATCCGGGTGACGAGGAAGAGCTCCTTGTCGATGAGGTGGACGTGCGCGCGGCCGGCCAGCGTCGCCAGGAACCACTCCAGTGCCTCCTGCGCGCCGGAGCCGCGCAGGAACCGGCCGGACTTGAGCTCGTGCGACGCGAACCGGAACCCGGACCGTAGGGCGGTGATGATCGCGACCGCCTCGTCGGCGGCCAGGTCGACGCTCGCGTGCGTGATCACCGGGGCGGTCGAGTGCAGCAGGTTCGTACCCGAGAATCCCGACTCGTCGCAGGCGATCCGCACGACGGCCCCGACCACCACCGCGCCGCCCGGCGGTAGTCCGCCTTGGAGGGGCGATCTCACCGCCGTCCTCCCGCCATGCCGCCCATGGTCACCCGTGATCCGGCGGAGAACAACCCGATTGTGGAGGCGAGAACGCTGGGCGGTGCCGGTGCTTGGCGGGGGGCGCAGCCGGATCGCCGTACATCTGATGTATGTCCTTCCGGGTGGGTCGTCGGCGGCGGCATCGTGGCCCATCGCCCGGCGCTACCGCCTCGCTCCCTCGCTGCTCACCCTCCCGTGCATCTTGCTGACCGGGCACAGGGGAGCAGTGTCCACCCATTGATCGACCGTTGCCTATTCTGTGGCCCCGGAGTAACCTTCCCGAAACACATCAGATGTCTGGCGCGTCACTGCCGGGCGTCGGCCTGCTCAGGCAGGGTCCCGGTTGGCCCCACCAAGCGGATCCCCATGTCGAGTCCCACAGTTGTCCCGCTTCGGGGTGGCCGGACTGGTCACCGTTTGGAGGATCGATGTCAGACCTGACCCGACGGCAAGCCCTCAAGATCGGCGCGGCCGGCGCGGGTGGCGCTCTCCTGCCGGTGCCCTGGACCGCCGTGGCACGCGCGGACTCGGTGGCGCCGCCCCAGGTGCTGGCCGCCGGTGACCTCGCACTCTGGTACGACGAGGGGGCCGGCACCGACTGGCTGCGGGCGCTGCCGATCGGCAACGGCCGACTCGGCGCCATGGTCTTCGGCAACGTCGACACCGAGCGCCTTCAGCTCAACGAGGACACCGTCTGGGCCGGCGGCCCGCACGACCCCAGCAACACCCGGGGCGCGGCGGCGTTGCCGGAGATCCGGCGGCTGGTCAACGCCAACCAGTGGACCCAGGCCCAGGATCTGATCAACCAGACCATGATGGGCAACCCCGGCGGCCAGCTGGCCTACCAGACCGTCGGTAACCTCCGGCTCGCCTTCGGATCCGCCAGCGGAGCGTCCCAGTACGACCGGACGCTCGACCTCACCACCGCCACCGTCACGACGACGTACGTGCTCAACGGCGTTCGTCACCAGCGGGAGGTGTTCGCCAGCGCGCCGGATCAGGTCATCGCGATGCGACTGACCGCCGACCGCAGCGGCTCGATCAGCTTCACCGCCACCTTCGACAGCCCACAGCGCACCACCGTGTCCAGCCCGGACGGCACCACGATCGGCCTGGACGGCATCTCCGGGAACATGGAGGGCATCACCGGCCAGGTCCGCTTCCTTGCCCTGGCCAACGCGACAGTCAGCGGCGGCAGCGTGTCCAGCTCCGGCGGCACCCTGCGGGTGACCAACGCCAACAGCGTGGTCCTGCTGATCTCCATCGGCTCCAGCTACGTCAACTACCGCAATGTCGGCGGCGACTACCAGGGCATCGCCCGGCAGCGCCTCACCGCCGCGCGCGCCAGCAGCTACGACCAGTTGCGCAGCCGGCACGTCGCCGACTATCAGGCGCTGTTCGGCCGGGTCACCCTGGATCTGGGTCGCACGTCCGCTGCCGACCAGACGACGGATGTCAGGATCGCCCAGCACAACAGCGTCAACGACCCGCAGTTCTCCACGCTGCTGTTCCAGTACGGCCGGTACCTGCTGATCTCGTCGTCGCGGCCCGGCACCCAGCCGGCGAACCTCCAGGGCATCTGGAACGACTCACTGGCCCCGGCGTGGGACTCGAAGTACACGATCAACGCCAACCTGCCGATGAACTACTGGCCGGCCAACACCACCAACCTGGCCGAGTGTCACAACCCGGTCTTCGACATGGTCAGAGACCTTGCGGTCGCCGGAGCGCGGACCGCCCAGGTGCAGTACGGCGCCGCCAGTGGCTGGGTCACCCACCACAACACCGACGCCTGGCGGGCCACCGCCGTGGTGGACGGCGCGTTCTGGGGCATGTGGCAGACCGGTGGGGCCTGGCTGTCCACGTTGATCTGGGACCACTACCTGTTCAACGGCGACATCGAGTTCCTGCGGACGAACTACCCGGCCATGAAGGGCGCCGCACAGTTCTTCCTCAACACCCTGGTCACCGAGCCGACCCTCGGCTACCTGGTGACCAACCCGTCGAACTCGCCGGAGCTGAGCCACCACTCGAACGCCAGCGTCTGCGCCGGCCCCACCATGGACAACCAGATCCTGCGGGACCTGTTCGACGCCTGCGCCCGGGCGAGCGAGATCCTCAACGTGGACAGCACGTTCCGCGCCCAGGTTCGTGCCACCCGGGACCGGCTCCCGCCGATGAAGGTCGGGTCGCGGGGCAACATCATGGAGTGGCTCTACGACTGGGTGGAGACCGAGCCCAACCACCGGCACATCTCGCACCTGTACGGGCTGGCCCCGAGCAACCAGATCACCAAGCGCGGCACCCCGCAGCTGTTCGAGGCGGCCCGGCGGACCCTCGCCCTGCGCGGCGACGACGGCACGGGCTGGTCGCTGGCCTGGAAAATCAACTTCTGGGCTCGGATGGAGGAGGGCAAGCGGGCCCACGACCTGATCCGCTACCTCGCCACCACCGCGCGACTCGCGCCCAACATGTTCGACCTGCACCCGCCCTTCCAGATCGACGGAAACTTCGGGGCCACCGCGGGCATCGCCGAGATGCTGCTGCAGAGCCACATCGGCGAGCTGCACATCCTGCCCGCGCTGCCGCCGGCCTGGCCGAGCGGGCGGGTGACCGGCCTGCGCGGTCGGGGCGGGCACACGGTCGGCATCACCTGGGCGAGCGGTCAGGCCACCGAGATCCTCGTCCGACCGGACCGGGCCGGCACCGTCCGCCTGCGCTCCCGGATCCTGACCGGCACCGTCACTGTCGTCGACACCGCCGACGGTACGGCGGCCCGCACCACCCGGATCGAGTCCGACCTGATCGAGGTCACCGTGCAGGCCGGGCGCACCTACCGGGTCACCAGCTCCGGGGCCACCACACCGACGTTGGAGCAGAGCTTCAGCAACGTCGGCATCACCAGCGACAGCAACACCAACGTCGGCAACTTCGACGGCGGCGGGGCGTCGCTCTCCGCGCAGGCGCTGGCGCAGGCCGGTGCCAGCCCGGGAGGCACGATCAGCCGCAACGGGGTCACCTTCCGCTGGCCCAACGTCAGTTCCGGGGCCTCCGACAACGCCATCGCCTCGGGCCAGACCATCGGCATCAGCGGCACCGGCAGCACGCTGGGCTTCCTGCTCACCGGCACCTACGGCGCGGTGTCCGGCACCGGCACCGTGGTCTACGCCGACGGCACCCGCCAGACGTTCACGCTCAGCTCGCCCGACTGGTACGGCGGGCCGCACTCCGGGGGAACGGCGGCCATCGTGTCCGCGTACCAGAACCGGCCCAACAACGTCCGCCAGAACACCGCCGCGTGCATCTACTACGTCGGTGTCGGGTTGCAGAACAAGGCGGTGGCCTCGGTCGTGTTGCCCAACATCAGCGCCCGACCGGCGACGAACGTGCCGACCATGCACATCTTCGCCATCGCGATCGGAGGCTGACGGCAGGGGCCGCAGCCTCGGGGGAGCGTGACCGGGCCCGTCCCAGCTGGGACGGGCCCGGTCACGGATTTCGGGGGCGCTGTCGGGGTGGATGCGGTATGCCGCTCATCAGCACATCGACATGCCGGGCCAGCCGGAGCGCACGGTCAGCGGGCGCGTTCCCCGTGGCTCTCGATGCGGAAGTAGTCGAAGGCGACGTCGAGGTCGGTGGAGGTGCCGGCCCGGTTGAAGGCCAGCAGCCCGGCCTTCGTCGGCTCGACGTTCAGCGTCTGCGAGCCGATGTAGCGGTAGACGCTCCCGTCGCTGGAGTAGTAGGCGCGGTAGCGGTCCCCGACCTTGGTCAGGCGCAGCCAGATGGCCCCGTCGGCCCCGACGATGCGCTGGGCGTCGGCACCGGTGATCTCCAGCGTCGACGCCGTGCCGTTCTGTTCACGCAGGAAGACGATCCGGGTCTTGTTGATGGCCGCAGTCGCGTTGCCCATCTCCCAGGCGAGCTTCACGTAGTTGTTGTCGTCCGCGTACCCGAGAACACCGCCCTGCTCGTTGTTGCCGGCGAGGGGACGGGAGAAGACCACCCGGGACTCGGCCGTCCAGTCGCCGTCGACGTCCTGCAGGGCCAGGTTCCTCGCGGTGTTGACGTTGCCCTGGAGGTCGCCCTGCTGGGCGGTGACGACCAGGGACCCGTCGGCCAGTCGTTGCCTGCTCTCGTCCGGCCGGACCCACTGCCACTGCGGGCCGAGCGGGGTCGACTCGAACTCGTCGCTGCCAGTGAGGGTGGTGTTCAGGTCCACCGTGTAGACCGACGACGCCGCGCCGTTCGTGACGGTGACCCGGGCCTGCCCGGTGGCGTTGGCCGCCTGCTCCACCGCGACCGAGGCGGCGGGGTCGGCGGCGCTGGCGGTGACCGTCGGCACTGTCGTGGCGCCGGCCGGCGTGAGGGCGTTGTAGCGCAGCACCGTCGGCGCGAAGGACGTCAGGCGCCTGCCGTCGACGCGCAGCGCCGTCAGCGTGGTGTCGGGCACCAGGTTGAAGACGTAGTTCTTCACGAGAGGCCCGAAGAAACTCTCGGTCGTGACCTTGACGACCGCCTGCCCGGGTACGCCGGCCGCCTGGGAGATGATCTCGTAACGGGCCTTGCGGTCGGCGGTCCGCACCTTCGTGATGGTCGGCGAGGCCCCGGCCGGCAGCGGGATGGTGTACGAGGCGTCCGAGAGGTTGAAGCCGCCGAACGTCTTCCCGTTCACGACGATCGTCGCCGACAGTGGCGCGTCGTCGACCGGGATGTCCCGCCCGCTGAACTCCTTCCAGTAGTTCACCGAGGTGTCCCGCCAGTCGGCGGCGTCCGCCTCGTGGACCGCCAGCTTGGCACGCACCTCGGCGAACCGGCGCGCGTCGATGTCGGGCTGGAGCGCGTCCCAGGTCTCCCGCATCCAGGTCACGTACTGCACGCCCATCTGGTAGCGGTAGACCAGCTCTGCCCAGAACGTCCGCCCGCTGTCCATCCGATGGCCCCACGGCACGTGGTGGAACCACATCAGCAGGTTCTCCGGGATCGAGTCGATGGTGCCGTAGCGCTGCTGCAGGCGGGGGAAGTACTGGGCGGCCAGGTTGCTGCCGGTGGGGGAGCGGTCGAAGCCCAGACCGACGCTGTCGGCCTTGTTGTAGTAGATCGGGCTCCAGTCGTCGCGGCCCGCCCAGTCGGCGGGGTCGGGACGGTAGTGGGCGCCCTCGGCGAACTGGTGACCGATGCCCAGCGGCGTCTGGTAGCTGACCAGCGACTCCCACGAGCCCATCATCATCTTCCGGATGGTGTCGACGACACGCCGGTCGTTGCTCCAGGTCATCCGCGTCCAGTCGGTCGCGATGTCCGCCGAGTCGAGGGTCCAGTCCCACGCCTGACGTCCGAAGGCGAAGAGGTTCGCCTGGGCGAAGTGGTGCCCGGTCAGGTTGTCGGCGTTGCCGAGGTTCGCGACACCCACGATGGCGGTGTCCGAGTGGTGCTGCGCGGTCCCGTCGACGATGTCGCCGACCAGCCGCTCCTTGAGCAGCTTCCCGTTCGCGTCGGTCGCGTACGTGTCGGTCTTGAGGATCTCCTCGTACATCGGGCCGAGGTAGGCCAGCATCCAGTTCTGGCCGGTGTACTCCTGCGTGATCTGGAGTTCCAGGGCCTGGTTGGTGTTCTCCATCCGGCCGAACATCGGGTGGATGGGCTCGCGGGCCTGGAAGTCCAGTGGCCCGTTCTTGGTCTGCAGGAACACGTTGTCGGCGAAGCGTCCCCGGCTGCCGTCCGGCTGGACCTCGTCGTCGATCGGCCCGAACTCCAGGTAGGCCCGCTTGAGCCGGTCGTTGTCGACGTCGGCGTTGTAGACGAACGTCCGCCAGTGCACAGTCATCCCGAGTGGCGCCACCGCGGCGGCGATGGCGTTGGCGCCGTCACCGTGGTCGTACCCGAAGTCCTGTGGCCCCGGCTGGCCCTCGGAGTTGGCCTTCACGGTGAGTCCCATGAAGTCCGGGATCGCGGCCTGGATCTGCTGGGCCCGGCGGTGCCACCAGCCCCGGAAATCCGCACCGTACGGGTCGAGCTGGCTGTTGGTCAGCGTGTCCGGCGCGAACCGGCTGTCGGTGGGCGCGGTGTACCGGATCGACAGGCCCAACCTGATGCCGTACGGCCGCAACGCGTCGGCGAGGGCCGCCTCCTGCGCGATGCGCGCGCTCGTCAGGTACGCGTTGTCGGCGTTGACGTTGTTGATGGTGATGCCGTTGATGCCCAGTGACGCCAGCGCCCGGGCCATGACGAGGTAGCGGTCGAGGATGACGGGCAGGTTCCGGCCGGCGCTGGCACCGGTCGCGGCGAAGTTGAAGATCGCCCCGCTCTCCCCGTTCAGCCCGCCCAGCCCGGAGGCGTTGTTGCCCGCGTAGAGACGCTCGGTCTCCCAGTTGTTCAGCAACCGGTGCTTGATCTTCGGTGACTCCGCGACCCGGAGGTGGTCGATCGGTTTCCGGGTCTGGAGGAGCCGGAGGAAGGCGAACGTGCCGTACAGCGCGCCGAGGTCGGTGTTGCCGGCGATGACGGTGAACCGTGCCCCGCCCTTCGACACCGAGCGGACAAGGTAGCCCTCGTCGCCCACAGTGGCCAGGTCGCGGGTCGCGATGGTACGGCTCACCAGCGGTGAGCTCGCCGGTGTGCCCACCACCACCGCGCCGTCCGGGACCGTGCCGTTGTCGGCCGGCAGCGTCGGTGTCGACTGGTCGAGCAGCCCGTTCAGGCCGCGTACCAGCTCGTCCCGAGCGGCGCCCAACGTGGTCTCGACGAGCTTCTCGGCGGAACCGGGAGCCATGGCGAGGTCCGTGGTGTGCCGGTGCAGCGTGGTGGCGTCGGCGTTCTCGACCACGACCGCCGTGGCCGCGCGGCGGTAGTCGCGCAGCAGCTTCGCGTCGTCGACCGGCACGTAGCGCAGCCACAGATCGGAGCCGTCGTAGTCGTCGGGTGACGCAGCCGCGGCGACCGGTGTCGCGGCGACCGGTGTCGCGGCGACCGGCGTCGTGGCGACAGTGAGGGTGGCCGCGACGGTGGCGAGCACCGTGCCCAGCACGATGAGGGTTCGCCGTAGCCGGGGCACCGAAGCTCGGTTCATCGCCATCTCCTCGTTCGTCCGCTGGGGACGCCGCTGCGCCCGTCCCGCGAGCGCCCGACGTTGACGGATGGATGCGCGTCGATCGTGGGCGGCGCTGCCGCGCCTCGGCAACCAGTTGTCGTTTCTTGTCGTGGGCCGGGCGGCCTCACTGCCGGCGGGCCGCCGGGTCCGGTGCGGACCGGTCCCGCGCCCACTGCGGGCGGACGCGACCCGGGCCCGGGTTACGCGTGGCCGTCGAGTCGCGCACCACGAGGCGTACCGGCAGGACCATCGGCCGGCCGGTGTGCCCGGGCGCCCCCGCGATCATCGTGAGGAGGTGCCGGGTCGCGGCCGACCCCTCCGCGTAGAGCGGCGCCGCGACCGTGGTGAGCCCGGGCGTCACGATGTCGGCGGCGAGGATGTTGTCGAAACCCACGACGCTCACGTCACCCGGAACGTTGACGCCCATCCGGCTGAGGCCACGGATGATCCCGATGGCCATCTGGTCGTTGAAGGCGAGGACCGCCGTCGCCGGGCGGGCGAACAGCTCCCGCGCGGCCCGCTCACCGCCGGCCATGGTGGGGCTGAACGGTCCGATCTGACGGACCTTGATCTCCAGCTCCATGCCCGCCTCGAGCAGCGAGCGCCAGCGGATGCCGTTGGGCCAGGACGCCTGCGGCCCCGCGACGTAGGTGATGTGGTCGTGCCCCAGCTCGCCGAGGTGCTCGGCGGCCCGCCGTACCCCGCGGGGGTCGTCGGTGACGACGCACGGCACGTCGGCGAGAGCGCGGTTGAGGACCACCACCGGCCGCTGTTTGGCGACCATCCGGATGGCCGAGTCGGACATCCGGCTGCTGGCCAGCACGATGCCGTCGACAGTCGACATGGTGCGTTCGACAGCCGCCCGCTCCAACCGGTCGGACTCCTGGGCGTCGATCAGCACTGTGGTGTACTCGCCGTCGGTCGCCGCCTCCTGCGCGCCGCGCACGATCTCCGCGTACACCGGGTTGGTGATGTCGGCGATGACCAGCGCGATCATCCGCGTGCGGGACGTGGTGAGGGCGCGAGCGAGGGGGTTGGTCCGGTAGCCCAACCGCTCGGCGACCCGTCGGATCCGATCGGCGGTCTCGGAGTTGACGCGACTCGGTCGCGAGAACGCGCGGGACACCGTCGAGGGTGAGACGTCCGCCTCGGCAGCGACGTCGTAGATCGTGACTCTCTTTTCCGGCGGCCTGGTGTGGTCGGGCATCTGCATGCTCCTCCCGGCTACGCGCAGTGATCATGGTATGGCGGCCGTGAATACTCGGCAATGCCCCCGCAACAATCCGGCCGCCCGATCGCATTCGCACGAGGCAATACATGGCAACCCGTTGCCGCCGTGGCGCGCCGGCTGAATCAATCAGCACCGATGACACCTGGCGGAGGGAACGGCTCATGGGTATGACGCGGCGCGGCGCTCTCCTGGTCACGGCATCGTCGCTGCTGGTGGGCGCGGTCGGGTGTGGAGCACCCGAGGCTCCCGGTGACACCACCGGCGACACCACTGGCGAGGTGCCACAGCGGCCCGGCAAGGCCGTCACCCTCAACGTCCTGGACGTGGCGGGCAACCTCCAGTTGACCCAGGGGATGATCGACGAGTTCGTCTCGAAGAACCCCGACGTGAT
>NZ_JAGPXZ010000340.1:0-6328 GCF_018070305.1 Micromonospora sp. M51
CACCGTCGACGATGGTGGTCTCGTCCTTGGTCACCACGACCTTGCGGGCGCGGCCCAGCATGTCGAGGCTGGCGGCGTCGAGCTTGAGGCCGACCTCCTCGCTGATGACCTGGCCACCGGCGAGGATGGCGATGTCGGTCAGCATGGCCTTGCGGCGGTCACCGAAGCCCGGCGCCTTGACGGCGACCGACTTGAAGGTGCCACGGACCTTGTTGACCACCAGGGTGGCGAGGGCCTCGCCCTCCAGGTCCTCGGCGATGATCAGCAGCGGCTTGCCCGACTGCATGACCTTCTCCAGGATCGGGAGCAGGTCCTTCACCGACGAGATCTTGCTGTTGGCGATCAGGATGTACGGGTCGTCGAAGACGGCCTCCATACGCTCCGGGTCGGTCATGAAGTAGGCCGAGATGTAGCCCTTGTCGAAGCGCATGCCCTCGGTGAGCTCCAGCTCCAGCCCGAAGGTGTTGCTCTCCTCGACGGTGATGACGCCTTCCTTGCCGACCTTGTCCATCGCCTCGGCGATGATCTCGCCGACGGTGCTGTCGCCAGCGGAGATGGAGGCGGTGGAGGCGATCTGCTCCTTGGTCTCGACGTCCTTGGCGAGCTTGGACAGCTCCTCCGAGACGCTCGCGACAGCAGCCTCGATGCCCCGCTTCAGGGCCATCGGGTTGGCGCCGGCGGCCACGTTGCGCAGGCCCTCGCGAACCAGGGCCTGGGCCAGGACGGTCGCCGTCGTCGTGCCGTCACCGGCAACGTCGTCGGTCTTCTTGGCGACCTCCTTGACCAGCTCAGCGCCGATCTTCTCGTACGGGTCCTCGAGCTCGATCTCCTTGGCGATGCTCACACCATCGTTGGTGATGGTGGGGGCACCCCACTTCTTCTCGAGCACGACGTTGCGGCCCTTGGGGCCGAGGGTCACCTTTACGGCGTCGGCGAGCTGGTTCATGCCCCGCTCGAGGCCGCGGCGCGCCTCTTCGTCGAACGCGATCATCTTGGCCATACGGCGTTGTCCTCCTGGACACTCACGGGCCACCCGAGATGTGTGCCCCGGATGGGCCGCCTGGTGTACGCACCTTGGGACGTCGCCACCTGGCGACGACGACGTCCTTCGGCCGGGCCGGATAGCCCGCGACGACCGGCCATGTGTCACCCCGGCGTCTCCACGCCGGTGCAACCTGGCCCCACCGTCCCGACCATTGGCACTCACGGTATGCGAGTGCCAATGACTTGTTTAGCACTCTCCCATGCCGAGTGCAAGCACGATGCCGCCGCTCAACCGAGTTCCGCAGCCAGTACGGAGGTGTTCACCGGCGCCTCATGGGCCCGCTGCTCGGCGTACGTCACCAGCAGACCGATGAGTTGGGCCAGGTGAGCGGGCAGGGCCAGCACGGCGGTGATACCGATCACGACCACCGCGCCGACCGCGGTGCCCGCCGAGGCGAACGGATCCGTTCCGAGCGGGGAGGTGCCCACCCCTTCCAGCACACCGGGGATCACCGTGCCGACGATCACCGCCGCGGCCACCAGGGCGACCCGACCGAGCAGCAGGCCCAGCCGATCATGGAACATCCGGAACGATCGACCGATCGGGTTGTGCCGCTCGAAGAGATAGACCGGGCCGGCCATGCTCAGCGCGAGGGCCAGGTAGATGCCCGGCAGCACACAGAAGCAGAGTCCCACGCCGATCAGCAGGCCGATCAGCAGGGTCCAACCCCACAGCCCGAGGGCCCGGCGCAGGCCGTAGCGCAGTGCCGACTCCAGGCTGACCGGCTGACCGGCCGCCTGCTTGGTGATCACCCAGGTGCCGGCGGCCCATCCGACGGCCTGCACCAACCCGACCAGCAGGCTGCCGCCGACCAGCAGGACCAGAAGGTTCAGCAGCTCGATGGCGAAGTTGTCAGGAAGCGCCGGGTTCGGACTCGACTCGGCCTGGGCGGCCCACTGCGCCGACGGGTCCAGCCCGAGCGAGATCACCGAGAGCACCGCCGCCGGCAGCACCTGGGTGAGCAGCACGATCGGCACCAACTGCCGCCAGCCCCGGCGCAAGGCTGCGCCACATCTGTCGAACCAACCGCCGAGGCCGGCGCCAGGCGGCGTGACCAGTGCGTCGTTCGGGTCGAATCCGTAACCCGGCGGGTACCAGCCGGCCTGCGGCCCCGGATACCACGGCTGCCCGCCGTAGGGGCCCGACCCGGGCGGGTAGCCCCCGGTGGGCGGGAACGTCCAACCCTGCTGCGGCGCACCGGCGCCCCAGGACCCGGTTACGGGATCCCAGCCGGGCGGCGGGCCGGCCGGGGGCAGGCCCGGGCCCCAGCCGGGCGGCGGGCCGGCCGGGGGCAGGCCCGGGCCCCAGCCGGGCGGCGGACCGGAGTGGCCGGGGCTGCCGGCGGGCGAGGACGGGTCCGGCTCCCCGGACCCGGCGGACGACGTGGGCGGGGGCGGCTGGTCGGTCATGAACGCTCCTCGGCATCGGCTGGAACGGTCACGATCTTCCCGGCTGGGTGCCCCTGCCGCAGCCCCGACTCACCGGGGCCGATCGGTCCGAAAGCTCAGCCGGTGACGCGTACGTGCTCGGCCTGCGGACCCTTCTGACCCTGGGCGATCTCGAACTCGACCCGCTGACCGTCGTCCAGCGCCTTGTAACCGTCCATCTCGATAGCGGAGAAGTGGACGAACACGTCCTGACCGCCGTCGACGGCAATGAAGCCGTAGCCCTTTTCGGCGTTGAACCACTTCACGGTGCCCTGTGCCACGGTGCACTTCCCTTACTCGCGCGGCCTTGCCTGACCCGGCGCACGGCGCGGCCGGGCGCCCCGACCACCGACTCAGCGATCGATGACCGCCATTGAGTGAGGTGACCGAAATCGCACGCTACACGAGGAGTGACGGCCGCGCACGGCCACAAATCGGACACACTCCGGGGCCACGCCGAGGTGACGGCGAGCGGGCACAGCTCACGAGAAGGCGGCCATCCCCTGTGGTAGGCATGCGGACATGACCACCGACATGGGCTCGCCGGCGGTGCGGCTGGCGGAGATCCGCCGGGTCCGGCCGGAGGACGCCGCCCGGATGCGGGCGCTGCGCCTGGAGATGCTGGCCGACGCGCCGTTGGCCTTCCTGGAGACCCTGGCGGACGCGGCGGCCCGGCCACACAACGAGTACGCCGCCCGGGTCGCGTACACCTCAGCCGGTTCCAGCAACGCGCAGTTCATCGCCGACCCCGGTGGCCGGCTGGTCGGGCACGCCGGCGGCACCACCGCCCCGAACGAACCCGGCGTAACCGTGATCTACGCCGTCTACGTCACGCCGACCTGGCGCGGCAGCGGGCTGCTCGGCGAGCTGATCGACGGGGTGGCCGCCTGGTCGCGCGCCTGTGGCCGACCGGAGCTGCTGCTGGAGGTGGTGGTCGGCAACGACCGCGCCTACCGGGCCTACCAGCGCCTGGGCTTCCAGGACACCGGGGTACGCGTCCCGCACCCCACCATCCCAGCCCTCACCGAACTGCACATGCGCCGCCCCGCCTAGACCCGCACAGCCACCACACCCCGCTCCCCCGCCGCCCCGGTCGCGCAGCATGCCGGAGCACCATGATCGTGCTCGATCTGCGATGTAGTGGTAACCATTCGCCGGAAGGCCACCAGATCCTGGATCGAGCACGATCATGGATAGAAAGAGGCCCCGGCCGGACACGTCAGCGACAACCGTGCCTACGGCGGGTTTCCGGGGCAGCCCGACCCGCGCAGGGATCAAGCCTGACCGCCCGGAGCGGGGCGGGCTGCCCCGGAAACCCTCAACCGCAAGGAAACGCGAGGCTGCCCCGGAAACCCTCAACCGCGACCGAGGCTCAGACGTGCCGCCGGGACTGCACGATCCGGAACCGGTTCGCCACGTACGCCCCGTCCGTCAGCGCCGAGTTGGCCGCCGCGTTGGCCCCACTGCCGTGGAAGTCGGAGAACGCCGCCGACTGGTTGACGAAGACACCTCCGGTGAGGTTGCAGGACAGGTGCACCCCGACCTCGACCGCCACCGCCTCGGCCGCGTCCAGCACCGCCTCGTCGGTGGAGTAGACACCGGCGGTGAGCGCGCCCTTCTCGCCGACCGTCCGGCGCAGCAGTTCCAGGCTGTGTGCTGTGGAGTCGGTGGCGATGGCGAACGAGATCGGCCCGAACCACTCCCGGCCGTACGTCTCCGCGTCGTCAGCGGTCAGCTTCACGATCGTCGGGGTACGCACCACCGCGTCGGCGTACGACGGATGCTCCACGGCGCGCGACTGAAGCACCGGCTCGCCGACCTTGGTCACCTCGGCCAGCCGCTCCAGCACCCCGTCGTTGACGATGGCGCCGGTGAGTTCGACACCCCGGGCCGGGTCCGCGGTGAGCTTGCCGACGGCGGCGGCGATCCCGCCGGCCACCTCGTCGAAGCTCTTGTGCCCCTGGTCGGTCTCGATGCCGCCGGCCGGGATGAGGATGTTCTGCGAGGTGGTGCACATCTGACCGCTGTAGAGGGTCAGCGTGAAACCGAGGTTGCGGCACATGCCGGCGAAGTCGTCGGTGGAGTCGATGACGACGGTGTTCAGCCCGGCCTTCTCGGTGTAGACCGAGGCCTGCCGCGCGTGCGTCTCCAGCCAGTCGCCGTACTCGGTGGAGCCGGTGAAGTCGACGATCTTCACGGCCCGGTGCAGGGCCAGGTCGCTGGCGAGCTTCTCGCCGGGCGCCTCCGCCGCCAACATGATCAGGTTCGGGTCGAAGCCGGCCTCGGCGAGCACCTCCCGGGCGTACTTCACGGTGATGGCCAGCGGCAGCACGGCGCGCGGGTGCGGCTTGACGATCACCGGGTTGCCGGTGGCCAGCGAGGCGAACAGCCCGGGGTACGAGTTCCAGGTCGGGAAGGTGTTGCAGCCGATCACCAGCGCCACCCCACGCGGCACCACGTGGAACGTCTTGGTCATCCGCAGCGGGTCGCCCTTGCCGGCGGCCTTCTCCCAGCCCGCCGTGCCCGGGTGCCGGGTCATCTCGGCGTACGCGTACGCCAGGGCTTCCAGCGCCCGGTCCAGCGCGTGCGCGCCACCGGCCTGGAAGGCCATCACGAACGCCTGCCCGCTGGTGAACTGCACCGCGTTGGCCAGCTCGAAGATGTTCTTGTGCAGCCGGTCGAGGATCTCCAGGCAGACGCCCACCCGGGCCTGCGGGCCGGCGTCACGCCACGCCGGCAGCGCGGCGGAGGCGGCGCTGACCAGCTCGCCGGGGCCGGCGTGCGGGTACCGCACCGCCAACTCCACACCGAACGGGCTCGTCTCGGTGGCGACCCGAGCGCCGCTGCCGGGCTGGTCGAGCGGAAAATCACCACCGAGGTACGCCTCGAAGGCGGCCTTACCGTCGGCGGCGGCGGTCTCGCCGTACACCCGGGGGCTGGGGGATTCAGGATAGGCGGACCAGTAGCCCCGCTCCGTGATCGCGGTCAGCGCACGGTTGAGGGTGTCGGCGTGCCTGTCGTACAGGGGATGCGGGGTCTCCGTCATGCCCGCCATCATGCCTGAGTCAGGTCCGCGAGCAGTAGCGCGAATGCCCGGCAGCGGCGCATGCCTGAGTCAGGTCCGCGAGCAGTAGCGCCGATACCTGTCAGAGGGTGAGCTGCCAGTCGGTCCAGGAGTCCACCGGGCGGAAGCCGAGCTGCTCGTTGATCGCCACCATGTAGCTGTTGCTTGTCGCGTTCCAGGTGTCGATCACCTGTATCGCCGGCTGGTGGGTGAGCAGGTGGTGCAGGTTCTCCGCCTTGGCGATGAGGCCGAGCCGGTGCCCACGGTGGGCCGGGTCGACGATGGTGATCTGCTGGAACGCGTGCCAGTCGGCGGAGGCACCCACGTCCAGCAGCGTCCAGGCGACAAGTCGACCGGACGCCTCGTGGCGCATCCCGAGGTGGTAGCGCCGCCGGCCCCGGGCGTCCAGCGCCCGCTCGTTGCCGCGGATGCGCTCGGCGTCCACCCGCTCCGGCTCCCACTGCACGTCGCCCATGGGCGCGTCCATCAGCAGCCGGCCGTCGAGGTAGGCGATGTCGGCGACGTACTCCGGCGGGGTGGCCCCCTGCCAGCAGACCGACTGGTAGCCCTCGGCCCGCGGGCGGGCCTCGGCGAGCGCCGCCCGCAGCGCGACCCGGTCGAGCTTGCTGACGTCGAGCCGTCGGCGCACCTCGGCGAGGGCGGGCTGCGCTCCGGTAGCGGCGGCGAACGCGTCACCGGCCACGCTTCGGGGCGGCCCGCCGGGCAGCGCGGAGACCGCCATCCCCACCACCCGCTTGCGGCCGTGTTCGCGGAGCAGACGCACGCCGTGCT
>NZ_JAGPXZ010000341.1:0-6306 GCF_018070305.1 Micromonospora sp. M51
CGACCTCGGCGGGTACCCCGGTGGCGGAGAGCGCCCCGGCCTCAACCCTGTTCTCGTCGATCATGGAGTCATGGTGCCCTTCTGGTGACGGTCAACGGCCTTGTCGCCCAGCCCAACTCCATGATCGACCAGGTCGCTGTGGGCGGTGAGGGTGTACTGGCGGAGCAGGAGGACCGGCGGGGCGATCAGCAGGGCCGGGATCAGCGTGAAGCCGAGCAGGACGCCCAGCCTCGCCGTGTCGGACTGGGCGGCCGCCGAGCCGGTGTCGGAGGACACGTAGCCGGACAGTTGCAGCACCAGTCCGTAGATGCCGGGGCCGAGCGCCAGGCCGAAGGTCTCCCCGGCGGTCCACAGCCCGGTGAAGACGCCCGCCTGTCGTCGACCGGTGCGCGCCGTCTCGTGGGCGATGCAGTCCGGCAACATCGCCAGCGCGAAGACCTGCTGGCCGGCGTACCCCACGCCGATCAGCGCGACCACCGGATAGACGGCGACCGGCGGCAGCACCGGCGCGGCGACCAGTGTGAACGCGCCGACGGCGAGGATCAGCGAGGCGACGACCAGCGCGGTCCGTTTGCCCAGCCGGGCACCGACCCGGGTCCAGATCGGCATCACCAGCAGCGCCGGCCCGACGAAACAGACGAACAGCAGGGTCGGCCCGCTCTTGTCGTCGCGCAGGATCTGCCCGGCGAAGTAGTTGACCCCGGCCAGGATCGTCGCCACCCCGGCGGACTGCACCACGAAGCAGATCAGCAGCGCCCGGAACGGGCGGTTGGCACCGGCCACGGCGAGTTGGGCGCGCAGGGTCGGCTCGCTCTCCCCCACCGTGCCGGTGGGTGCGGACCGGGTGCCCAGGAACGCGCCGAGGGCGCCGAGGGCGATCAGCGCCGCCACGAACAGGCCCATCCAGCGGTGCCCGGCGACGCCGTCGCCGCCGGCGCCCACCACCAGCGGCGCGACCGCGCCGGAGACCAGGATGGCCAGTGCCAGCACCGCGATCCGCCAGGTCATCAACCGGGTGCGCTCGGCGTAGTCGTCGGTCAGCTCCGCCGGCATCGCCACGTACGGCACCTGGAAGAAGGCGAACGCGGTGGCGGTGGCGAGGAAGGCGAACGCCACGTACGCCGCGGCGGCCGAGCCGTTACCGAAGGGCGCGGCGAAGATCGACGCGAACAGGACGGCGAGCGCGAGGCCGGCGACGAGCAGGTACGGGCGGCGGGCGCCCCACCGCGACCGGGTGCGGTCGGAGATCCGCCCGGCGACCGGGTTGACCAGCACGTCCCAGGCCTTGGGCAGCAGCACCAGCAGGGCGGCCAGCCCGGCGGCCACGCCCAGGGTGTCGGTCAGGTACGGCAGCAGCAACAGACCGGGCACGGTGCCGAACGCGCCGGTGGCCAGCGAACCGAGCGCGTAGCCGGCGTGCACCGAGCGGGGCAGCGAGCCGCTGGCTGACGAGCCGGCGCCCGGCGGCGTTTTCATGGGGCTGAATGTTACTCACGTTATTTGGAGGCCTGACCAACCTGCCGGCCCTGGTGCGCACAGCCGAACAGTCAGGTTGGCGGCAGCACGGGCCCGCAACCGCCGTCACTGTTTCGGAGTGTTACCGGTGCCCAGGGCGGACCAGCCCGGCGGTGACGGGGAGGGACAGTGGCAGCAACGATGGGAGCCCGGGCCAATGAGCCACCGGCGGCCTGGACAGCCGATGCGGCGGTCGCGGCGACGATCACCTTCGACGACTTCTACCACGCACACTTCGGCAGCGTGACCGCGCAACTCAGTGCGTACACCGGGGATCTGGGGCACGCGCAGGACCTGGCCCAGGAGGCGTTCTGCCGAGCGCTGGCCCGCTGGGACCGCCTGGTCCGGTACGACGACCCGGTGGCCTGGGTCCGGCAGGTCGCCTGGAACCTGGCCCGCAGCCGATGGCGACGCCTGCGTACCGCCCGCAACCACCTGCTGCGGCAGCGCCGCGCCGAGGCGGAGGTGGCCGGCCCGAACCCCGACCGGGTGGCGATCGACACGGCGCTGGCGCAGCTGCCCGCCAACCACCGCCGAGCGGTCATCCTGCACTACCTGGCCGACCTCCCGGTCAGCCAGATCGCCGCCCAGGAAGGGGTGGCCGAGGGCACCGTGAAGTCCTGGTTGCACCGTGGCCGGACCGCCCTGGCCGGGCTGCTCGACGAGAACACCGAGGGGGTGTGCGATGTCTGACCTCGACCCGCGACTGCGCGAGCGGTTCACCGCGTACCGCAACGACGTGGTCACCCACGTCACCGGCCCCGGCCCCGACCAGGCCCGGCACGTCCTGCGCCGACGCCGACGGATGACGGCGGCGGCGGTGGCCGCGGCGGCGGTCGTCCTGGTGGTGGCCCCCGTCGTCGCCAACGCCGCACTCCGCGACGCCCAGAACACGCCGGTGCCGGCGGAATCGGTCCAACCCACCACCACCCCGTCGACCTCGGCACCGCCGACGCCACCGCCGACCGGCTCGGCGACGCCGAGCGCCGAAGCCCCGGCCGGCCCGGACGGGCGGATCAGCCGGGCCCAGCTGCTCGCGGCCCGGATCGACCTGCCGAGCTGGCCGTCGGACCTCGCGGCGGGCGGCTGCGCCACCTCGAACGTGCGGCTGCGGACCGACACGACGAAGGCCTACGTGTCGACGCTGACCGACGACGCGTTCGAGCACGGTGACCTCGATGGTGACGGGGCGGACGAAACCGTCGCCATCGTCGCCTGCCGGTACGGCGAGGCGTCGGCCAAGCAGGTGGTGGCCTTCAACCGGGACCGGGAGGGTCGGATCGTGACGGTGGGCCGGGTGGTCCGGACCGGTGACGGGTTCGACGACATTCTCGGCATGGAGACCACCCCGGCCGGGTCGGTCGAGGTGCGGGTGGCCGACATCGTGCCGTGCTGCGGCACCCCCGAGTACCTGCGGCGCGATCAGGTACGGACGTACCGGTGGAACGGGCAGCGGTTCAGCCAGACGAACGGCCCCACGACGTTCGGCAGGGACCCCCGGCTCACCGATCTACGGGTGACCATGACCCACCAGCTCGAAGACGGTGCGGGAGCGGACAGTCGACGCCGACTCACCCTGGTCTTCACCGTCACCAACGCCGGGCCGGTCGACGCGGCCCAGGTCGCGTTCCACTCCCTTGAGGGCGGCGAACGGGCCGGCGGGGACTGGTCCCGCTGCGACCCGAACCCCAAGCCGTCGGCCGATCAACCGTCGTGCCTGCTCCCCGGGGTGCCGGCCGGTGAATCGCGCCGCTACACGTTCGTGCTTCTGGTGCCCGGCCAGCCGGCGCCCGACGCGATCGTCCGCAGGTTCCTCGTCGTCCACTGCGACGCCGCGGACCGCCAGTGGCCCGACCTGAAACGCAACGACAACGAGGTGCGGTCCCCACTGCCACTCTGAACGCCAGCACCGTGCCCCGTCCCCGCCCGGGGCGGGGCACCGTCGGTGTGGCAGGCCCCGGCCGTCACCGGTCACCCCCGCAGATGATCACAACTCCTCCTCCGGCGACCAGGCCGCCGCCGCGACGTCCACCCCCTCGCCCCGCAGCGGCACCCCCTCCGCGCGCAGTCGGGCCCGCGCCTCCCGCTCGTGCCCCGGCGGCAGTCGACCACTCGCTGTCACCACCCGGTGCCAGGGCACCGAGCCGCCGTGCCGGGCCATGATGTTGCCGACCAACCGGGCGGAGGCACGCCCCGAGCGTTCGGAGAGCGCGTCGGCCACCCCGCCGTAGGACATGACCCGGCCCTCCGGGATCCGCTCGACCAGGTCGAGCACCGCCTCGACGTACTCGTCAGGAGTCACAATCCGCCACCATATGGGAACGCCGCCGGGCGGCGCGTCCGTGACCACGCAGAATGGTCGGGTGCGCGACGCAGTCACGACGGCCCGGCGGGTCGTTGTCAAGATCGGATCCTCCTCGTTGACCACCGCGACCGGCGGGTTGGCCGACGAGCGCGTCGACACGCTGGTCGACACCCTCGGTCGGCTCACCGCCGAAGGGCGCGAGGTGGTGCTGGTGTCCTCCGGCGCCATCGCCGCCGGGCTCGCCCCGCTCGGGCTGTCCCGACGCCCGCGCGACCTGGCCACCCAGCAGGCCGCCGCCAGCGTCGGGCAGGGGTTGCTGATCGGTCGGTACGCGGCCAGCTTCGCCCGGCACGGCCGCACCGTCGGGCAGGTGCTGCTCACCGTCGACGACGTGACCCGGCGAGCGCACTACCGCAACGCGTACCGGACGCTGCGCAAGCTGCTCGACCTGCGGGCGGTGCCGATCGTCAACGAGAACGACACGGTGGCCACCCAGGAGATCCGCTTCGGCGACAACGACCGGCTGGCCGCCCTGGTGGCCGCGCTGGTCCACGCCGACCTGCTGGTGCTCCTCTCCGACGTGGACGCGCTCTGGACCGGCGACCCCACCAGACCCGACTCGACCCGGATCGCCGAGGTGCGCGACGACACGGACCTGGCCGGCATCACCATCGGCGGGGCCGGCCGGTCCGGCGTCGGCACCGGCGGCATGGTGACCAAGGTCGAGGCGGCCCGGATCGCGACGGGCTTCGGCATCCCGGTGGTGCTCACCGCCGCCGACCTGGCCGCACCGGCGCTGGCCGGCGAACCGGTCGGCACGCTCTTCCACCCGCAGCAGCGGCGCCCGACGGCCCGGCTGTTCTGGCTGGCCCACGCCACCTCGCCCCGGGGGCGGCTGCACCTCGACCCCGGCGCTGTCGCCGCCGTCGTCGGGCGGCGCAAGTCGCTGCTGCCGGCCGGCATCACCGCCGTGGACGGCACGTTCACGGCCGGCGACCCGGTGGACCTGGTGGACACCGCCGGCGCGTCGGTCGCCCGCGGGCTGGTCAACTACGACGCTGTGGAGTTGCCCGGGCTGCTCGGCCGCTCCACGTCCGAACTCGCCGCGGCGCTCGGCCCGGCGTACGAACGAGAGGTCGTCCACCGCGACGACCTGGTGCTGCTGTGAGCAGACCTTCCCACCTTCACGAGGAGTGCTGGCATGAGCGTGGTTGAGCAGGCGCGACGGGCCCGGTTGGCGGCGGAGACGCTGGCCGTGGCCACGCGTACGGTCAAGGACGCCGCGCTGGTGGCGATGGCCGACGCGCTGGTGGCGCGTACCCCGGAGATCCTGACCGCGAACGAGACGGACCTGGCTGCCGGCCGCGAGGCCGGGCTGAGCGCGGCCGTGCTGGACCGGCTCGCGCTCGACGCGGGTCGGGTGGCCGGCATCGCCGACGCGCTGCGCGAGATGGCCGCGTTGCCCGACCCGGTGGGCGAGGTGGTCCGCGGGTCCACCCTGCCCAACGGCCTGGAGTTGCGCCAGATCCGGGTGCCCTTCGGGGTGGTCGGCATCATCTACGAGGCACGACCGAACGTGACGGTGGACGCCGCCGGGATCTGCCTCAAGTCCGGCAACGCGGCGCTGCTGCGCGGGTCGTCGTCCGCCGCACACTCGAACGCCGCGCTGGTCGCGGTGCTGCGCGACGCGGTCGCCGGGGCCGGCCTGCCCGCCGACGCGGTGCAGCTGCTCGACGCCAGCTCCCGTGATTCGGTAAAGGAGCTGATGCGCGCCCGGGGCCTCGTCGACGTGCTCATTCCGCGCGGTGGCGCGTCGCTGATCCGCACCGTGGTCGAGGAGTCGACGGTGCCGGTGATCGAGACCGGGGTGGGCAACTGCCACGTCTACGTCGATGCCGCCGCCGACGTGGCGAAGGCCGTCGCGGTGACGCTGAACGCCAAGACGCAGCGCCTCTCCACCTGCAACACGGCCGAGTCGCTGCTGGTGCACGCGGGCATCGCCGACGCGTTCCTGCCCCCGGTGCTGGCCGCGTTCGCCGAGGCGGGGGTGACAGTGCACGGCTCCCCCGAGGTGGCCGCGTACTCCGCCGCCGTGGTCCCGGCGACCGACGAGGACTTCGCCACCGAGTACCTGTCCGCCGACATCTCCGTGGCGGTGGTCGACTCGCTGGACGCGGCGGTCGCGCACATCCGCCGCTTCGGCACCGGGCACACCGAGGCGATCCTCACCGACTCGGCGAGCGCGGCCCGCGGCTTCGTCGCCCGGGTGGACGCGGCGGCGGTGATGGTGAACGCGTCGACCCGGTTCACCGACGGAGGCGAGTTCGGCTTCGGCGCGGAGATCGGCATCTCCACCCAGAAGCTGCACGCGCGCGGCCCGATGGGCCTGCCCGAGCTGACCAGCACCAAGTACGTCGTCACCGGCGACGGGCACCTGCGCTAACGGCAGCCGCTGCTAGCCGGGCGGCGCGGGGCGGGCCGCCATC
>NZ_JAGPXZ010000342.1:0-6287 GCF_018070305.1 Micromonospora sp. M51
GTCTGGAACGCCCTGCTGGCGCAGGGGGTGCTGGTCCGTGACGTCGGCCTTCCCGGCTGGCTGCGGGTGACCGCCGGCACCGCCGCCGAGACCGACGCCTTCCTTTCTGCGATGGAGACTGTTCAATGAGCCGGACCGCCCGGGTGGAGCGGATCACCAAGGAGACCAAGGTCCTCGTCGAGATCGACCTCGACGGCACCGGTGCCGCCGAGATCAGCACCGGCGTCGGTTTCTACGACCACATGCTGCACCAGATCGCCCGGCACGGTGGTTTCGACCTGACCGTGCGGACCGTGGGCGACCTGGAGATCGACGCGCACCACACGATCGAGGACACCGCGCTCGCCCTGGGTGCCGCGTTCGACCAGGCGCTGGGCGACAAGGCCGGCATCCGGCGCTACGGTTCGGCGACGGTGCCGATGGACGAGGTGCTGGTCCGGGCCGCTGTGGACCTTTCCGGTCGGCCGTACGTGGTGCACGACGAGCCGGTGCTCGCCCCGTACATCGGTCCGGTGTACGCGACCAGCATGACCCGGCACATCTGGGAGTCCTTCGGCCAGGCGGCCCGGGTCACGTTGCACGTGGACGTGCTGCGGGCGGCCCGGCCGGGCGGTCACCCGGACGCGCACCACGTGGTGGAGGCACAGTTCAAGGCGGTCTCCCGCGCCCTGCGCGAGGCGACCTCGATCGACCCGCGTTCGGCAGGTGCGATCCCGAGCACGAAGGGTGCTCTCTGATGAGCGCGAGGAGTGCAGCGCAGCGGAGCCCCGCAGTCGCGAATGGACGGTGGCTGATGAGCGCGAGGAGTGCAGCGCAGCGGAGCCCCGCAGTCGCGAATGGAAGGTGGCTCTGATGGGTGCGGCGTTGCCGACGTTGTTGTTGATCCTGGCCGGGGTCTTGGTGGGTGGCACCTGGTCGCTCTACCGGCAGGGCGCGCCGAAGGTCGCCGTGTTCGTCACCGCGGCGCTCGCGGTGCTCGCCACTGTCGCCGGGGTTCTGCGGCTGCTGCCGGAGAACGGGTGATCGGGGTGACGGCATGAGTGACGTGGTGGTGCTCGACTACGGCTCGGGCAACCTGCGCTCGGCGGAGCGGGCGCTGGCCGCCGCCGGAGCGGATGTCCGGGTGACCGACGACCTGGCCGCCGCGGCTGCCGCCGATGGTCTGGTGGTGCCGGGTGTGGGCGCGTACGCGGCGTGCATGGCGGGGATCGAGGCGTTGGGCGCCGGTCCGGTGATCGCCGAGCGGGTGGCCGGTGGCCGGCCGGTGCTGGGCATCTGCGTGGGCATGCAGGTGCTCTTCGAGCACGGTGACGAGCACGGCGTGGTGACCAAGGGGCTGGGGTTGCTGCCCGGCGGGGTGACCCGGCTGGCTGCCGCCCGGTTGCCGCACATGGGCTGGAACACGGTCCGGGCCCCCCGGGAGTCGGTGCTGTTCGCCGGGTTGCCGGAGCAGAGCCGTTTCTACTTCGTCCACTCGTACGCGATGGGCGACCCGGCGGCGCTGGCCGCCGCGGGGGCCACGGTGACCACCGCCCACCACGACACGGATTTCGTCGCGGCGGTGGAGCGTGGCTCGTTGTCGGCGGCCCAGTTCCACCCGGAGAAGTCCGCCGAGACCGGTGCCGCGTTGCTGCGCAACTGGCTTGCCACGTTGCCCAACGGTGGGTGAGCGTCGTCGCGCGGTGCCCGGTCGGCGGGTGTCGCGGTGAGCCGGGAGCGGGCCCGCCGGCGGGCGCAGCGGGAGGCGGAGCAGGCCCGGGAGCGGGCGGTCCGGCAGCGCCAGGTCGCTCGCCGGCAGCGCCGTCGGGCGGTGGTCCGTCGGTTGACGCCGCGGCTGCGGCGGGGTCGTTCCGGGCGGCTGGCCCGGCACAGTCGGGGTGAGCGGGCCGCGATCGTGCTGCTCACCGGCGCGGCGTTGATCCTGATCTGGACGTTCGTTGACAACCTGGCGTTGCGTATCGCGCTGATCGTGCTCTTGCTGCTCGTACTGCCGGCGATCGTCGTGATCGCCCTGGACCGTCGTACCTGATCGAGGAGAAGACCGTGAGCCTCACCCTGTTACCCGCCGTCGATGTCGCTGACGGCCGGGCCGTCCGGCTCGTGCAGGGCGCCCTCGGAAGCGAGAGCGTCTACGGTGACCCGTTGGAGTCCGCGCTGGCCTGGCAGCGGGACGGCGCGGAGTGGATCCACCTGGTCGACCTGGACGCGGCGTTCGGTCGGGGCACCAACGCGCACCTGCTGGCGGAGGTGGTGCGCCAGTTGGACGTGAAGGTGGAGCTCTCCGGTGGCATCCGGGACGACGAGTCGCTGCGCGCGGCGCTGGGCACCGGGGCGGCCCGGGTGAACATCGGGACCGCCGCGTTGGAGGATCCGGTCTGGTGTGACCGGGTGGTGGCGGAGTACGGCGACCGGGTGGCCATCGGGCTGGACGTGCGGGGCCACACCCTGTCGGCGCGGGGTTGGACCCGCGACGGCGGTGACCTGTACGAGGTGCTGGAGCGGTTGGACAAGGCGGGCGCGAGCCGGTACGTGGTCACCGACATCACCAAGGACGGCACCATGCGCGGGCCGAACCTGGATCTGCTGCGCGAGGTGTGTGCCCGTACCGACCGGCCGGTGATCGCCTCCGGTGGGGTGTCCACTCTGGACGACCTGCGGGCGTTGGCGACCCTGGAGTCGGTCGGGGTGGAGGGTGTCATCGCCGGCAAGGCGCTCTACGCGGGTGCCTTCACGGTGGCCGAGGCGCTGCGGACGTTGGCGCAGGCGTGACGACGACCCGGCTCGGGTCGGGTGGCCCGTGGGAGCAGCGTTACGGCTACTCCCGGGTGGTCCGTGCCGGTGAGCGGGCCTGGACGGCCGGGTGCACGGCGACGGTGGACGGCCGGGTGGTGCACGTGGGTGATCCGGCCGCGCAGACCGCGCAGGCGCTGCGGATCGGGCTGGCCGCGCTCGCCGAGGTGGGTGCGGAGCCGGGCGATGTGGTGCGCACGAGGATGTACGTGACGGACCGGTCGCACGCCGACGAGGTGGGTCGGGCCCACAACGCGGTCTTCGGTGCGGTCCGGCCGGCGGCGACCCTGGTGGTGGTGGCCGGTCTGCTGGACCCGGAGCATCTGGTCGAGGTGGAGTTGGAGGCGTACCTCGGCGATCGCTGAGGTACGCGTCCGGTCGGCCTGCCGGCCGGCTCACGGACAGATAAGCTGTGCACAACTTAATTGTGGGCTACTTTTCAACGGTGACCGATGACCTGGTGCTGCGCCGGCAGGTGTGCTTCGCGCTCTACGCCGCGTCGCGCGCACTGACCGACGTCTACCGGCCGATCCTCGACGAGGTCGGGTTGACCTACCCGCAGTACCTGGTGCTGCTGGTGCTCTGGGAGCGTCCCGACGACGCCCCCACGGTGTCCGAGTTGGGCGCCGAGCTGCGGCTGGACTCCGGCACGCTCTCCCCGCTGCTCAAGCGGCTGGAGGGGGCGGGCCTGGTGGTGCGGCGGCGGTCGGCCCGCGACGAGCGGCGGGTCGAGGTGGGCCTCACCGAGCAGGGCCGGGCGCTGCGCGAGCAGCTCTGCGACGTCCCGCTGCGGATCGCTCAGGCCACCGGGCTGGGCCTCGGCGAGTTGGTGGCGCTGCGCGACACCCTCACCCGGGTCACCGACACCATCCACCGACAGAAGGAGCAGTGAGCACCATGCAGGTTCTCTACACCGCGTCCGCTACCGCCACCGGCGACGGCCGGGACGGCCACGTCGAGACCTCCGACGGCACTGTCGCGCTCGACCTGGCCGTGCCGAAGGAGATGGGCGGCGCCGGCGGTGCGGCCAATCCCGAGCAGCTCTTCGCCGCCGGCTACGCGGCCTGCTTCCACAGCGCGCTGCGGGTGGTGGCCCGCCGGGCCAAGGCCGACGTGACCGGTTCCGTGGTCGCCGCCGAGGTGGGCATCGGCCCGAACGGCAGCGGCGGCTTCGGGCTCACCGTGCAGCTCGTCGTCGACCTTCCCGCCGCGTCCCGCGAGGTGGCCGAGCAGCTCGTCGAGCAGGCGCACCAGGTCTGCCCGTACTCCAACGCCACCCGTGGCAACGTCGACGTCACGCTGACCGTCCGCGAGACCCTGCCCGCGTGACACCGCGGCACCCGGCCCCCACCCGCGGACGAGAGGACAACCATCCAGTGACCGGCAACCGCGAGATCCACCTGGCCAGCCGCCCCCAGGGCTGGCCCACCGAAGACACCTTCCGGCTCGTCGAGACCGACGTCCCGACGCCCGGACCGGGCCAGATCGTGGTCCGCAACCAGTTCATGTCGGTCGACCCGTACATGCGCGGACGGATGAACGACGTCAAGTCGTACGTGCCGCCGTACGCGCTCGACGCGCCGCTCGACGGGGCCGCGATCGGCGAGGTGGTGGCCAGCGAGGCGGCGGACATCGCCGTCGGGACCACCGTCCAGCACGGGCTCGGCTGGCGGGAGTACGCGCTGCTCGACGCGACCGCCGCCCGTCAGGTCGACCCGGACGTCGCCCCGGTCAGCGCGTACCTGAGCGTGCTCGGCATGACCGGGCTGACCGCGTACGCCGGGCTGCTGGAGGTGGCCGCGATGAAGCCCGGCGAGACGGTCTTCGTCTCCGCCGCGGCCGGTGCGGTCGGCAGCCTGGTCGGCCAGATCGCCAAGCTCAAGGGCGCCGGCCGGGTGATCGGCAGCGCCGGCTCGCCGGCCAAGGTCGAGCGGCTGCGGGCGCTGGGCTTCGACGCCGCCTTCGACTACCACGACGGGCCGGTCCGTGAGTCGTTGCGGGCGGCCGCCCCGGACGGCGTCGACGTCTACTTCGACAACGTCGGCGGCGACCACCTGGAAGCCGCGATCTCGGCCATGAACCTGCACGGCCGAGCCGCGATCTGCGGCATGATCTCCCAGTACAACGCCACCGAGCCGTCGCCCGCGCCGCGCAACCTGGCGCTGGTCATCGGCAAGCGGCTCACCCTGCGCGGCTTCCTGGTCAACGACCACCACGACGTCCGGCCGGCGTTCGTGCGCGACGTCGCGGGCTGGCTGCGCGACGGCACGCTGTCCTACGACGAGACGATCGTGGACGGCATCGAGAACGCCCCGGCGGCGTTCCTCGGCCTGCTGCGCGGCGACAACCTCGGCAAGATGCTCGTCAAGGTGTGACCGAGGCCTCGTTCACGGCGGTCGACCCGATCGGGTCGACCGCCGTGCCGCGGGCGGAGGATAGGCTCGCGGCATGACGCTGGCGGTACGGGTGATCCCCTGTCTGGACGTGGACGCCGGGCGGGTGGTCAAGGGGGTCAACTTCCTCGACCTGCGGGACGCCGGCGACCCGGTGGAGCTGGCCGCCGCGTACGACCGGGCCGGCGCTGACGAGTTGACGTTCCTCGACGTCACCGCGTCCTCCAGCGACCGCGGCACCATGCTCGACGTGGTGCGCCGCACCGCCGAGTCGGTGTTCATCCCGCTGACCGTCGGCGGTGGGGTCCGGCAGGTCGCCGACGTGGACACGTTGCTGCGCGCCGGGGCGGACAAGGTCGGCGTCAACACCGCCGCCATCGCCCGGCCGGAGCTGATCGCCGAGATCGCCGACCGGTTCGGCCGGCAGGTGCTCGTGCTCTCCCTCGACGTGCGTCGGTCGTCGACCGGTGCCACGCCCAGCGGCTTCGAGGTCACCACGCACGGGGGTCGACGCGGCACCGGCATCGACGCCGTGTGGTGGGCACACCGGAGCGCCGAGTTGGGCGCGGGGGAGATCCTGCTCAACTCGATGGACGCCGACGGCACCAAGGCGGGCTTCGACCTGGAGCTGATCGCCGCGGTGCGAGCGGTGGTGGACGTGCCGGTGGTGGCCAGTGGGGGTGCCGGTGAGGTGGCCCACTTCCCGCCCGCTATCGGCGCCGGCGCGGACGCGGTGCTCGCCGCCAGCGTCTTCCACTTCGGCGAGCTGACCGTCGCCGAGGTCAAGGACGCGCTGCGCCTCGACGGCCACCCGGTGCGCTGAGCCGCTCAGCGCTCGCCGGAGTGCCCCTCCGGTGACCGACGCGGGGTGGGGATCGAACGGACCGCGTACTCCTGGACAGCCGCCGCGTGGTCGGCCTCGTCCAGGATCCAGTCGGCGCTGCCGGGCGCGTGCCGGCGGGTCAACACACCCTGCACGGTGTCCACCATGGTCGCCACACCCGCGCGCGGGCGGGTACGCCAGAGCGTCTCACCCTCGGCGGTGATCCGGAACCAGCCGTCGGCGACGCTGACCAGCCCGGCGCCGACGGCTGGTTCCGGATC
>NZ_JAGPXZ010000343.1:0-6281 GCF_018070305.1 Micromonospora sp. M51
GAGCGGTCGGCGCACCCGCCGAGGACGTGCGCAGCCAGGTGATCGCGGCGAGTGTGCTGGCCGAGGCGTTGGCCGCCTGCGGACGCCCGGCGGAGGCGCTGTCCTGTGCGCAGGAGGCGGTCCGCCTGGCGTACGCGACCGAGCAGCGCAGCGAGCGGGCCGCGGCGGACGCCCTCCACGCCCGCCTGGCCGCACTGGTCTGAACCGTCCCGGGGAGGGTGCAGGTTCTGCCGGTTCTGGGGATGTGGTGCCCGGGGTGAGGGGCTAGCGTGTCACCACCGCGTACGGGTCCACAGTGGTGACCGTCGCCGTGCCTGGGGAGGCCCTTCATGAAGCTGCCGCGATCCATCGCGGGCTGGACCATCGCGGTCTTCGGCGTGCTGGCGCTGGTGATGGGCGCGGTCGGGCTGCTCTGGCCGGAGGCACAGCTGCGCATGCTCGGGTTCGAGGTGCCGGCGACGCGGGCCGTCGGTGACCACACCGGGACGTTCCTGCTGGCGTCCTCGATGGCGGCGTTCAACATGGGCGTCTACTACCTGCTCGCCACGGTGACCGAGTGGCGGGTGTTCTTCCGCTTCACAGTGGTCTTCCGGCTGGTCACGTTCACCGTGTTCACCATCGCGGTGCTGGCCGACATCGCTCCCGACCGGTTCTTCGGGGTGGCGGCGTGGGAGGGGCTGGGCGCGGTCGCCACCGCCATCGGTCTGCGTCTGGATGCCCGACGGGGCATCCCGGCCGGCGGGTCCGGAACGTCCGAGGGTGCCGGGACGACCGCGGTCGCCGAGGAGGGTACCGGTCCCACCGGTGCGGCTCCGGCGGACGCGGCGCGCTGAGCCATCGGTCGGGTTGGGTATTTTCGAGCGGTGACCGACTCCCCGACCGGCGGCGTGCGCGTGCCGATCGTGCCCGGCCTGACTGATTTGCGGGTCTTTGCCCGGGGCGGGTACGCGACCGTCTACCAAGCCACCCAGATCTCCGTGGACCGCGAGGTCGCCGTCAAGGTCGAGAACCGGACGCTGGACAGCGAGCGCGACCAGGCCCGCTTCCTGCGCGAGGCGCGGGCCGCCGGGCGGATGTCGTCACACCCGCACGTGGTGGACCTCTTCGACGTGGGGGTCACCATCGATCAGCACCCCTACCTGATCATGGAACTCTGCGACGGCTCGTACGCCGAACGGATGCGCACCTCGCCGCTGGGCCCGGTGGAGGCCCGCGACCTGGGCATCAAGATCGCGGACGCCCTGGCCCACTCGCACGCCGCCGGGGTGCTGCACCGGGACGTGAAACCGGCCAACATCCTCTACTCGGGCTTCAACTCGGCGGTGCTCGCCGACTTCGGGCTCGCCGTCCTCGCCGAGCACCGGGACGCCTCGGTCACCCTCGAGGTGCTCACCCCGGCGTACGCGCCGCCGGAGATGTTCAGCCACAGCCCGCCATCGCCGGCCGTCGACGTGTACGCGCTCTGCGCCACCCTCTACGCGGTGATGCACGGCCGACCGCCGCGCTGGCAGTCCGAGCGCAACCCGAGCCTGGTCACCGTGCTGGAGATGTTCAACCAGCCGCTCCCCGCCCTGCCGGGCGTGCCGGACGAGCTGATCGACGTGCTGCGCGCGGGCATGGCCAACGACCCGGGCGAGCGCCCCTCCGCCCTGGAGTTGCACGACCTGCTCAGCAACCTGCCGCTCGGCTCGCCGTCGGCACCGGTCAGCGGCGCTCCGATCAGCGGGGGCGCGACGCTGTCCGGCCCGTACGCGGCCAGCCAGCCGGTGCCCCGCCCACCCGTTGAGGACACCCAGCCGACCCTCTCCACCGGCCGGCGTTGGCGGCGGTGGCTCTTCGGCGGCATCGGGGTGCTCGCCCTGGCCGCCTCCGCGACCGCCGGGGCCTGGGTCGCGGACCGGGCGCCACCACCCACCCCGTACCCGTCCGCCACCCAGATCGCCGCGCCGGCGACCGGGCCGTTGCCCGGCTGCGCGACCGGCACCGGTGGGCCCACCGCCCTGCCCGAGGGCGCCCGGTGCCTGCCCGAGCTGGAGTGCTTCGGCCCGATGCGGATCCGCGGCAGCCGCGCCGAGGCGGCCCGGCTGTCCTGCGCCGGCCGACACACGTGGGAGACGTACGCCGAGGGCATCCTGCCGGTGTCGCTGGTCGGCGCCACCTACGACGAGGTGGCCGCCGCTGAACCGGTGCGGCAGGTGTGCAGCGTCACCACGTTCCGACTGACCACCGGGATCGCCGAGGTGACCGGCTGGCACCTGGAGGTGCTACCGCCGGTCGACGGCAGCATCGACCGGACCTACCGGTGTCTGGCGGGGCGCGGCGTGGACGCCCTCACCGCGCCCACGCTCACCGGCCGCTGAGGCCGTTCGACCCGCGTCGGCGGTCACGCACCGCACGCAACGCGTCCCGACTGTCCAACGCGTCGAGGGTGTCCGCGTCGATGCCGTACGGCATCAGCTCGGGCGGCCCGACGGCTGCCGACCGGTCCACCGGCTCCGGACCGTCGACCTGACGAGCGGCGGAGACGGCCACCCCGGCGACCATGGTCATCAGCACGCAGAGCAGCGCGAGAACCACGCCGAGCAGATCCTGCCGGCGCCACACGACCAGCATGACCAGCGGCGCAAGGGCTCCGAGCGCCGCGAGCACCGCCACTGTGCGCGCATCGGGTCTGGGCAATCGGCTCACCCGTCCAGCATGTCGTGACGAGGCCGGCTGTCAACCGCAGAGCCGACTGTCGTGCCGATCGGCGTCGATCCCGGCCGACCCGGCCGACATGGCCCACGGCACCCACACGGACTGGACAAGAACCGCTACTCTCAGTGTCCCGCAGGCTCTTCCGGCAGCGAGGTCGCCCATGAGCTCAGGCAGTTCGCAATCCCGGCTCCGCTCGATCGCGTCGACGCTGGCGGTCGCCCTGACTCTCACCCTGGCCGCTGCCGCCGGTTGCGACAGCCGCAAGGAACCGGAGTTGTTGTCGGTGCAGGAGAAGATGCGCGAGACCCACATCTACGGCCAGTCGAAGCTGCGCATCGGTGTCGCCACGAACGAGCCGCTCATGGGTGAGTTGCGAAACGGCCAGCACGTCGGGTTCGACGTCGAGATCGCCCGGTACATCGCGGCCTCCCTCGGCTACGAGGGTGAGCAGCGGTTGGAGTTCGTGGCGGTCGCCACCGAGGACCGCATCCCGTCACTCCAGGGCGGCACCGTCGACCTGGTGGTGTCCAGCTTCTCCATGACCGAGGACCGTAAGAAGCTGGTCAGCTTCGCCGGGCCGTACTTCGTCACCACGCAGGAGGTGATGGTGCCGGTCCGACTCAAGGACAAGATCCGCACCATTGAGGACCTGCGCGACCCGGCCTACAAGGTCTGCACCAGCGGCGGCTCCACCACCGAGGCCGAGTTGGAGAAGCACCAGGTCAAGACGTTCGTGGTCAAGAACGTCGGCGACTGCGTCGACGGCATCCGGAAGGGCCGCTACGACGCGGTCAGCTCCGACGAGTCGATCCTCGCCGGCTTCCTGGCCAGCTTCCCCAAGGAGTTCGAGATCGTCGACATGCCGTTCGGCACCAGCGAGTTGCTGGGCATCGGCGTGCCGATCGGTGATCCCGCGCTGCGCGACCTGGTCGCGTACTTCCTGCAGAAGAGCTACGAGCAGGGTCGCGACGGGGATGCCAGCCCCTGGCAGACCGCGTACAACCGAACCCTCGGCCCGTGGCTGAAGGCCGAGAAGCGCCAGCCGCAGCCGCTGGAGGTGCCGAAGCTCGTCGACTTCGACGACAAGGCGCCCGCGAAGTGAGCGCGGCACCGACCGCCACCGGCGGCGACGGGCCGGTGCCGCCGCCCCGCAGCTCCGTGCCCGGCGGCGCTGCCGAGGCGCCGAGAGTCGACGGTACGGTCACCGCAGCACCGGTCGTCGACCCTCCACCGGCCGGACCGGACGGTGAGGTCGCCTGGCCGGCCGCCGTGCCGGTCGCCGAACCGGCCGAACCGGTCGTCGCCGAGGTGCAGCCCGGGCGGGTCCGCTGGGATCCGGCGGAGCGGCGAGCCCGAGCCAGCCAGTCGTTCTGGACCGCCGTGGTGGGCGTACCCGCGATCTTCTCGGTGCTCCGCCTCGGCGTGGAGGCCGGCGGCGAGCTTCAGACCACGCTGCTGCTGGTGGCCAACGTCGGGCCGGTCAACCTGCTCGCCGGCTTCCTGACCACGGCGGCCCGGCTGCTCTCCACCGGCCTGGTCGCGGTGTTCGCGCTCGGCGCGGTGCTGGCCGTCAGCGCGGACCGACTCCCGCCGGGCGCCCGGCGTCGCCCGCTCTTCGCCCGCTGGGCCGACATGACGCCGGCCTGGGTGGTGCTGGCCAGCTTCCTGCTCGCCCTGATCACCTGGCCGTTGCTCTACCTTCCGCTGCTGTTGCCGGCGTTCGTGGCCGCGTTCCAGCTGCGCCCCGGGCGGCTGCACGAACGGGTGGTGCCTCGGCTGCTGCTGATCGGCGCGCTGCTCGCCGGGTACGGCTGGCTGATGCTGCCGACTCTGCGTGCGGCGGTGCAGCAGGGTGGCGAGTTGCTGGTGATCGCGCTCATCGTGGTGCCTCCGCTGCTGGCCCTGTTCATCGCGGGGCCGCTGCCGGGCATGGTGATCCGGCCGCTGGCGTCGGTGACCGAGGTGGCGGTGCTCGCCACCCTGATCTGGGCAGCGGTGCCGGTGATCAGCACACCGGTGCTGCCGCTGACCGTCACCACCGTGGGCCCGGAGAGTGGGCCCACCGAGGACGTCCGCGGGCACGTGGTCACCACCGACGACGTCAACATGGTGATCCTCCAGGAACGGGGTGGGGTCCGGTACGTCCCTGTCGATCAGGTCCGCGCCCAGGTGCTCTGCCCGAGCGAGGAGGAGTTGCCCCGCCACCAACTGCGCATTCACGACTTCCACGTCGAGGATTCACTGTTGGAGGGCATGGGTCGTCGGGTCCGCCCGGTCCACCGCATTGACGCCGCCTGCCGTACGCCGGCCTGACCCCGTCCCGCCCCTTATGCCGCGATCTTGCACTTACTGTCCCGACGTAAAGGGCATCTCACGCATATCGACGACCGAAACTGCAAGATCGGCGTGGCCGTGCAGGCCGGGTCAGTACGACTTGTCCTGGCCGAGGACGTGTTGGGCCACGAAGTTGAGGATCATCTCGCGGCTGACCGGGGCGATCCGGCCGGCCCGGACCGCGCCGAGCAGGGTCGCCACCCCGTACTCGGTGGTCATGCCGGCCCCGCCGAGCACCTGGACGGCGGTGTCCACGGCGAGCGCGGCGGCCTCACCGGCCGCGTACTTGGCCATGTTGCCGGACACCCCGGCCTCCAGGTCGCGGCCAGCGTCGTACAGCGTGGCCGCCTTCTGGATCATGAGCCGGGCCAGCTCCACCTGCACCGCCGCGTGGGCCAGCGGGTGCGACACGCCCTGGTGGGTGCCGATGGTCCGACCACCCCAGACCTTGCGGGTGGCGGTGTACTCGCTGGCCCGCTCGATGGCGTACCGGCCGGTGCCGGCGCCCATCGCGGCCACCGTGATCCGCTCCGGGTTGAGCCCGGCGAAGAGTGCCGACAGTCCCGCGTCCAGCGACTCACCGAGCAGCGCGTCGGCGGGCACCCGCACGTCGTCCAGGTAGAGCAGGAACTGGTTCTCCGGAGACACGATCTCCATGTCCAGCTTGGACCGGGTCAGCCCGGCCGCGTCGGTCGGCACCAGGAACAGCGCCGGCTTGAGCTTGCCGGTCGAGGAATCCTCGGTACGCGCCACCACCAGCACGTGCCCGGCCTCGTCGACTCCGGAGATGTAGCACTTGCGACCGTTGAGCACCCAGTCGCCACCGTCGCGCCGGGCCACCGTGCCGAGCCGGTGGAAGTTGGAACCGGCCTCCGGCTCGGTGATCGCGAAGACGATCTTCTGGGAGCCGTCGGCCAGGCCCGGCAGGTGCCGTTTGCGCTGCTCCTCGGTGCCGTGTCGGTTGATCACGGTCGCCGCGATGGCTGGGGAGACCACCAGCAGCAGCAACGGGCAACCGGCCGCCGCCAACTCCTCGCAGACGATGGCCAGTTCGGTGATGCCGCCGCCCCCGCCGCCGTACTCGGTGGGGATGTTGACCCCCAGGTAGCCGAGCCGTCCCGCCTCGGCCCACAACTCGGTGGTGTGCTCACCGGCCTTCGCCTTCTCGACGAAGTAGCCGTGGCCGTAGCGGCGGCCCAGGGCCCGCACGGCGTCGCGCAACTGGTCCTGTTCGGGGGTGAGGTCGAAGG
>NZ_JAGPXZ010000344.1:0-6277 GCF_018070305.1 Micromonospora sp. M51
GAGTGGAACTCGTGGGTCCGCTCGGCGGCCCGGATCGCCCGGGCGGCCACGAACACCGCCAGGAAGCCGTACCCACCGACCACCTCCACCAGCCCGTACGCCAGAAACGTGGCAGCCAGCGCCAAAAAGCCCTCGGCGTGCCGGGCCAACCGCAGCTCGCTGGGCGCGCGGAAGAACAGCTTGCCGAGCAGCCAGCCGATCAGCAGCCCACCGCCGACGCCGATGCCGACCTTCCAGAGGACGTCCACCGTGAACCATTCGGCCAACCAGTCACCCGGGGCGAGACTGGTCGAGGCGATGGCGATGGCGGCATAGACGAACGGGAACGCCAGACCGTCGTTGAGGCCGGCCTCGGAGGTCAACGCGAAGCGGACCTCGTCCTCGGAATCCTCCACATCGGTCGGCTCGCCGACCTGCACATCGGCGGCGAGCACCGGATCGGTGGGGGCCAGCGCGGCACCCAGCAGCAGCGCGGCGGCCGGCACCAGCCCCGCCCACCACCAGCCGAGCACCGCCACCGCCGCGATGCACAGCGGCATCGCGATCACCAGCAGCCGCCAGGTGGACGACCACCGCCGCCAACTCAACGGCCGGTCGATCTTCAAGCCGGCGCCCATCAGCGCGACGATCACCCCGATCTCGGTGAGGTGGGTGGCCAGCTCCGGGTGGGCCAGCGGGTCCGGTGACGGCAGCCCGACAGGCAGCAGGAACACCAGCATGCCCAGGGCGAGAAAGGCGATCGGCATGGACAGTGGGCGGCGCTCCAGCACCCGCGGCAGGACGCCCGCGAGCAGAGCGCCCACACCCACCAGCGCGAACGCCACATCAACCGGCTCCACGGCACCACCCCTCCGCCGCACCCGCGAGGCGCGGGCAGGTGGTGACACACCTTGCCCCGCAAGGGCTCCGGCTATGCGCGTCGGTGCCGGTGAACCGGAACGATCCTCACCGGGGTCGGGTGAGCGGTGAGTCCGCCAGTTCGGACAGCAGCGCGGCCGGGTCGTCGTACACCGCCACGGCACCCGCGCCGGCCAGCTCGCCGCGGCTGGTGCCGCCGCAGGTCAACCCGACACAGGGGATGTTCAACTTGCCGGCCGCGGCGACGTCCCAGACCGAGTCGCCGACGAAGACCACCCGCTCGGCGGTCAACCCGGACTGCGCCAGCGCCGCCTCCAGAATGTCTGGTGCCGGCTTGCTCTCCCGCGCGTCCGCCGAGGAGGTGACGGTGTCCACCACGTCGTCGGCGTTCAGCGCCCGGCGCAACGCCGTCACCTCGTGCTCGGCGGCGGAGGTGGCCAGCACCACCCGCAACCCCCGCTCGGCGCAGGCCCGCAACAGGTCGGCCGCCCGGGGCAGCGGCGTGAGCCGTTCCCAGTACTCGGCGTAGAGGGTGTCGTGCGCGTCGCGCAGCTTCTGGTCGGCGTCGCGGTCCCGCTCCGGGCCGAGGAGGTGGTCGAGGAGTTTGTCCGAACCCATCCCGATCGAGCGGTGCACCACCGCCATCGGCACCGGCTGGTCGGTCTGCCGTAACGCCTCCCACCAGCTCACCGTGTGCAGGTAGGTGGTGTCGACCAGGGTGCCGTCGACATCGAAGAGGACTCCGGCGAGGCGATCGGTGGCCATGGGCGTCCTCCTGCCCCTCCCGGGGCTGGTCTCAGGGCTGCGGCGTGAGGATCTCGAACCAGACGGTGGAACCGCGCACCGACGGGTCGGTGCCCCAGGCGTCGCTGAGCTCCTCGATCAGGCCGAGGCCGCGGCCACGACTGCTCAACGTGTCGGTACGGGCCCGGGTCACGGTGCCCCGGGTGCCGGAGTCGGCGACCGAGACGAGCAACCGCTCGGCGCTGAGGTCGATCTCCACCCGGGCGGCAGTGCCGGCGTGCAGCAACGCGTTGGTGGTCAGCTCGCTGGTGCAGAGCACCGCCGCCCCGATCACCGACTCGGGCACCTGCCACTCGGTGAGCTGGCCGGTCAGCCAGTGCCGCACCCGGCTGGGCGCGGTCGGTTCGGCCGGCACCTCCATGCTCGCCGAACGACTCGGCTTGAGGGCGTGTTCGACAGCCAGGACGGCCACGTCGTCCTCGGTGCCACCGGGGAGGGCAGCGGTGGCCACCGCGCAGAGCGCGCGCGGGTCACCACTGCCGGCCTTGGCGACGGCGTCGCTCAGCGTGGTCAGCCCGACGGTCAGGCTCTGCCGGCGACGCTCCACCACCCCGTCGCTGAACAGCAGCAGAGTGTCACCGGGACGGAACGCCACGGTCGTGGTGCCCGGCCGACCGCCCAGCCCCAGCGGCGGCCCGGCGGGCACGTCGACGTACTCGGCGTGGAACCGGCCGTCCGGATCGCCGCGGCGGATCAGCGGGGCGGGATGACCGGCGCTGGACAGCGTCAGCTCCCGCCGTTCCGCGTCGATCACCCCGAACGCCACCGTCACGAACAGCTCGTGGGTGCCGGCCTCCGCGCCGAGGCTGGTCACCAGCCGGTCCAGGCCGGCCAGGACCACGTCGGGCGCCGGGTCGGCCAGGGCCAGGGCGCGCAGCGCGGCCCGGACCTGGCCCATCCGCGCGGCGGCCTGCACGTCGTGCCCGGCGACGTCGCCCAGCACCACGCCGAGCGAGCCGTTGGGCAGCAGGAACGCGTCGTAGAAGTCGCCGCCGGCCGCGTTGCCGTCCACGCCCGGGTCGTAGCGGGCCGCGATCCGCAGCCGAGGCAGATCCGGCAGGTGCTCCGGCAACATGCTGCGCTGCAACAGTTGGGCCGTGCCGTGCTGGGTCTCGAACCGGCGGGCCCGCTCCGCAGCCTGGCCGATCAGCTCGGCCGAGGCGGCCAGCAGCGCCCGCTCGGCCGGTGACCAGGTGTGCGGAACCTGGTAGCCGACCGCCAGCCCGCCGCGAACCACCGAGGTGCCCAGCGGCAGGGCCGCCATCGCGCGGATCTTCTGGTCGTGGCGGTCCACGGCGGTGTCGCGCAGCGGTTGCCCGTCGCCGGTGAACGACGGGCCGCCGGAGCGGGCCGCCTGCACCACGGGGGCCGGCCAGTCCGCCGGCGCGCGCCGCCAGAGCGGGGGAAGTCGCTCGTCGGCCTCGTCCAGCAACTCGCCACGGACCCGACGCACCATGCGCCAGCCGCCGCCGCCCTCGTCGACAGCGAACGCGGCCTGGTCGGGGTCGAACGTGGTGATCGCGTACCGCAGCGCCACCCGGGCCACGTCGTCGAGGGTGAGGGTGCCGGCGAGCGCGGCGGCCACCTCACTGAGGCTCTGCAACTGCCCGGTGACGTGGGTGGTCTCGGCCGCCACCGTCAACACGCCGACGATCTGCCCGGCGCTGTCGCGGACCGGCGAGTAACCCCTGGTGAAGACCGCCTGTTCCACCGTCGCGGAGTGCCCACGCACCAGTGGCAGGGTGGACTCCTTCTCCAGGAAGGGCACGCCCTGCCGGTAGCAGCGCTCGATCACCGCACCGACGCCGGGCAGGGCCCAGATCTCCGCGAACACCTCGGCGGCCGGGCGGCCGAAGGCGCTCGGGTGTTTGCTGCCCAGCAACTCGGCGTAACCGGCGTTGTAGAGCAGGACGAAATCGTCGCCGTACGCCAGGGCCATCGGCATCGGCGAGGCGAGGATCATCTCCCCCACGGCCCGCACCGCGACGTCCCACTCGTCGGGTGGGCCCAGCGGGGTGTCGGCCCAGTCGTGGGCCAGCAGGCCGACAGCCGGGCCGGGCCCGGTGGGTGCGTCCGGGCCCGGAGTCGCTGGCGAGGGGACCCGTCCGACCGTTCCTGGCATGTTCGCAGCCTAGTCGGCCGGACGGAAAAGGCATCCGACCACGGCGGCGGGCCGTCGCCGCGTCGGTCGAGGTGGCCGTTCGGGCAGTTCAGGGCCCCTGTCCGGAGGTCTGTCGCAAAAAACGCGGCGCGCTGCGCGGACTGCCGGACCGGTTGCCGGGTATGCGCCCGGCGCAGTCCATGCGACAGGAGGGACATCATGCTGAAAACCCTCGCGGTCCGGCAGGCCGACATCGGCGATGCCATCGCCGACACCTGGAGGTCGGTGCTGCTCTTCATCCCGAAGGCAGTGGCCTTCATCGTCATCCTCGTGGTCGGCTGGCTCATCGCCAGAGCCGTCCTCAAGATCGTGGATACGGTGCTGGAACGGGTGCGCTTCGACCAGGCGGTCGAACGCGGTGGCATCAAACGGGCCCTGGAGAGAACGAAGTACGACGCCAGCGACATTCTGGCCAGACTGGCGTACTACGCCGTACTGCTGTTCACGCTGCAGTTCGCCTTCGGAGTCTGGGGGCCCAACGCGATCAGTGACCTGATCAGCGGCGTGGTGGCCTGGCTGCCGCGTGCGTTCATCGCGATCGTCATCGTGGTGGTGGCGGCGGCGATCGCCAACGCGGTGCGGGATCTGGTCACCGGGGCGCTGGGCGGGCTCTCGTACGGCAAGGTCCTGGCCGATCTGACGGCGATCTTCATCATCGCGCTCGGCGTGATCGCCGCCCTGAACCAGGTGGGTATCGCCACCACGGTGACCACTCCGGTGCTGATCGCGGTGCTCGCCACGGTGGCCGGCATCCTGATCGTCGGCGTCGGCGGTGGTCTCGTGAAGCCGATGCAGAACCGCTGGGACGGCTGGCTGCACCGGGCGGCCCAGGAGGCCCGGGCGGTGCAACAGCAGCGTCAGGCCGCGTCGGCCGGGCGTAGTGACGTGGAGCGGCAGATGGCCGACCGCGGGGGTGACCGCACCCAGGCCATGCCTCGGGTGGACGAAGCCCAGCAGTACCGTTCGTAACGGGGCGTAACGGCACGACGGTGGGGAGGGTGTTCCGCGTACGACGCGGGACGCCCTCCCTTCGCGGGTCGGGTCAGTCCCGGTCGAGTGCGCGCGCCAGCGCGCAGACCGCGAGCAGGCGGGTGAGCAGCCACTCCGGGTGGCTCCAGTCCACCGGCCCGCTGGGCGGCGTCCACCCGTGCTCCAGGGCGGCGGCGCGCACGCCCTCGGCGTAGCCGGCGAGCGCCGCCGAGGTCAGCGGCGTGCGGTCACCGTCGAGGCTGTCCCGAACGGCCGCCGCGTGCTGGTCGACCTGGGCCAGCAGCCCCGGTCGCGTGGCGGCGGCGGCGAGCCCGACAGTGCCCACGGAGACGGTGAGGGCGGCCAGGGTGGACCGCGCCGAGTCGACGGCGGTACGGGAGGCGACCCGGTTGAACGGCACACGCATGGTGACCGAGGCTAACCGACCGGTCACCACGTCGGCCTCGTCCGCTCGGTGGATGTCGCCTGCGCCACTGGGGCGATCGCCGCTGACCTGGGGGGTTGATCCGGCACAGACGGGGCAGCAGGAGAACCACCCACAGACAGCGGCACACGGCACGGAGGCACGGATGGGACAGCGGACGGACGGACCCGACGAGCGGCACCAGCGGCCGGACGGGGTCAGCGACGCCACCGTCGCGGCGCTCGGCAAGCTGAGTGAGGCGTTGGAGTGTGTGGAGCGGGCCCGGGGGCACCTCTACTCGATGCACCAGTTGATCGGCCATGCCGACCTGATGCTCGACGACGCGGTGGAGCAGTTCCGCGCCGCCGGTCACCCGCACCTCGCCGACCGGATCGGCACGGAACTGCGCGGCCGCAACGTCATCGCCGGACGGTGGACGTTCCAGATCGTCGAGGACTTCGACGACGGCTACCACGCGTTGTTCCGGGAGCTGGATCAGCAGGCCCGCGACGAACTGGTGGGCGGGCGGCGCCACCTGTACGAGGCGGAGATGAAGGAACGCCGCCGCAGCCGGGGCCAGCCAGGCCACGAGGCCCGGCCGGGCGGTGGGACCTAGTCGCTGGTCGCGTCGGCGGGGCGTCGCCGCGCCGCGTCGTCGGCGATGATCACGGTGGCCACCATCAGCGCGACGCAGAGGCTGAACAGCCACGACTCGTCGGTGACGAGCCAGGCGGACACGGGGGCCTGGAGCGCGGCGAGCAGGAAGCCGAGCCAGGCGAGCCGGCGCTGACGCGTGGAGAGGATTCCGGAGCCTTGATGCATCCCGAAATTCTTACGCGAACCCGCCGGTTTGCCGTCCTCCGATCGGCCGATTCTGGATGAGCTGTCCGTTTTCCCAACCGTACGGACACGACTTCTTTGCGCCACGAGCGGTCGGGTGCCGACAGCGCTAGGGTGCCCCTGCGGCAGGATGGTGAGTCGTGTCCACCCCGCCCGCGCGCCCCCGCGCCGCACTGCTCCTGCTCGCGTACCTCGCGTTCGTCAGTCTCGGCCTGCCCGAC
>NZ_JAGPXZ010000345.1:0-6250 GCF_018070305.1 Micromonospora sp. M51
CTGCCTCCACGGCGAGCTGCCGGTACGGCTGGACACCGAGGTGCGCGCCGCGCTGCTGGGCCGGTTCGGGGTCTTCGGGGTCCGGCTGGCGGCCACGTTGGTGCGCAGCGGGTTCGACAGCCGGGTCAAGCTGTCCGCCGAACTGATTCGGCGTAGTGGTCTGACCGAGCTGCGCGAGTCGGTGACCCGGTGTTTCATCGATCGCCGCGACGCGCTGAAGGCCCGGTCCGCGCTGGCCGCGGTGGAGGCGCTGCTGCGGTCCGAGCCCACCCGGGGATCCGCCGAGCTGGTCGGCGCGGTGGAGCAGATCCTCGCCGGTGCGCACGAGTTCCGGGAGCTGCGCCTGCTGGTGGCGTTGCGCAACACCCGGCTGGGGTTCGACGCGGAACTGGCCGCCGAGGCGCAGCGGCTGGTCGGCGGGGACGGGGTGGGCCTCGCGGCCCGGCTCGGTGTCGAGCATGAGGCCGATGTGCGCCGGCTCTGGGAGGCCGCTTCGGAGGCACAGTGGCGGTGGCGGGACCGCGCGGAGGATCCGCTGCTCCCGCTGGCGCAGCGGCGCGGGGCTCAGGTCGTCGTCCGCAGTTGCGAGGGGATGATCGCCGAGCTGGTGGCGGGCGGCCGCTGAGTCTCGCCGGCCGCCCCCGCCCGCGGTGGTGGTCGTCTCAGCGCGGTTGGTACGTCTGACAGTCCGCGATGTCCTGGCCCGGGCCCACCCGGATGGACGGTGCGTGGCACTCCAGCTCGGCGTTGTGCTGGCAGTCGGCCCGCTTGCAGGCGCCGACCTGGGCGATGACGCGGTCCAGCCCGCCCTTGGCCGAGGTGTCGATGAAGGTGGCGCAACTGGCGTTCTGCTGCCCGATGGTGATGGCGAACGCGTGGCAGCCGTCGTGGTTGTAACCGCAGTCGGTGACCGTGCACTCGTGTACCCGCGGCATCTCCAGCATGTCGGTCATGGCGGTGTCCCTTTCGTCGGTGGTCACCCCCATACCCGGCCTCGACGTGACAACTCCCTGTCAGCTGTCCCTTTTCGGGATGTTCTGGATAGGCCAGCCTTGCCTAAACCGCGTGACCACAGCGCTGTTGCGGCCTCCATCGCGACCGTCGCCGACGAGCCGGGGCGCGGTTCGCGGCCGGAAAACCGTTATTCGATCTCACTCCGTACGGTCGCGGCTGACCTGCGGAGATAACGCTCTCACGGATGCTGCTGAAGTGCTTGACGCGCCAGTGATCCGAACGCAACGATGCATTCGCATGTCTCGTCCCACCACCGCCAGGCGTGATCGGCGCACGCCGTCCCCGCACCGCGAAAGGACCCCACTGTGCGCAGATCCCTGAGATCGTGGCTCGGCCTCGCGCTGAGCGCGATCCTCGTGGCGGGCGGCATCGTCGCCGCGCCACCCACGGCCAGCGCCGCGCCCTTCACCGTGCTGGTCTTCAGCAAGACCGCCGGCTTCCGGCACGGATCCATCACCCCCGGCATCGCGGCGATCCAGCAACTCGGCGCCGCCAACGGCTTCACCGTCGAGGCCACCGAGGACGCCGGTCAGTTCACCGACGCCAACCTGGACCGGTTCGCCGCGGTGATCTGGCTGTCCACCACCGGCGACGTGCTCAACGCCGCCCAGCAGGCCGCGTTCGAGCGATACATCACCGGCGGCGGCGGGTACGTGGGCGTGCACTCCGCCGCCGACACCGAGTACGACTGGCAGTGGTACGGGGGGCTGGTCGGGGCGTACTTCGCCTCGCACCCGGCCGAGCAGACCGTCACCGTCAAGGTCGCCGACCAGGTGCACCCGTCGACCGCCACGCTGCCGCAGCGGTGGAGCCGATTCGACGAGCTGTACAACTACCGCACCAACCCCCGGGGCAACGCGCACGTGCTGGCCACCCTGGACGAGAGCACCTACTCGGGCGGGAGCATGGGCGCCGACCACCCGATCTCCTGGTGCCAGAACTACTCCGGCGGCCGAGCCTGGTACACCGGCCTGGGGCACACCGACGCGTCGTACACCGAGGCGGCCTTCCGCCAGCACCTGCTCGGCGGCATCCGGACCGCCGCCGGCGCTGTCGACGCCGACTGCGGCCCCACCGTCACCAGCAGCTTCCAGCAGGTGGAGTTGGCCAAGGGGGCGGCCGAGACCGGTGAGCCGATGAGTCTCACCGTCCTACCGGACCGGGGCGTGCTGCACACCAGCCGCAACGGCGTGATCCGGCACACCGACGCCGCCGGCAACACCAAGATCGCCGCCACCCTGCCGGTCTACACCGGGGACGAGGAGGGCCTGCAGGGCATCAAGGCCGACCCCAACTTCGCCACCAACCGCTGGGTGTACGCCTACTTCGCGCCACCACTGAGCACCCCCGGCGGCGGCGCGCCCGCCGAGGGCACCCCGGCCCAGTTCGCCGTCTGGGACGGCGTCAACCGGTTGGCCCGGTTCACCGTGAACGCCGACAACACCATCAACCTGGCCAGCGAGACGCTGATCCTCAACGTGCCGACCAGCCGGGGGATGTGCTGCCACGTCGGCGGTGACATGGACTTCGACGCGGCCGGCAACCTCTACCTGTCCACCGGAGACGACACCAACCCGTTCGACTCGGCCGGCTTCACCCCGATCGACGAGCGGGCTGGGCGCAACCCGGCCTTCGACGCGCAGCGCACCTCGGCCAACAGCAACGACCTGCGTGGCAAGGTCCTCCGGATCAAGCCGAGCGCGGCCGGCGGGTACACCATCCCGGCCGGCAACATGTTCGCCCCGGGCACCGCGCGGACCCGCCCGGAGATCTACGCGATGGGCTTCCGCAACCCGTTCCGGATGAGCGTGGACAAGGCCACCGGGATCGTCTACCTCGGTGACTACGGCCCCGACGCGGGCACCGCCGACCCCAACCGGGGACCGGCCGGCAACGTCGAGTTCGCCCGCATCGACCGACCCGGCTTCTACGGCTGGCCGTACTGCACCGCCCGCAACGACGCCTACAACGACTACACCTTCCCGTCCGGGCCGTCCGGGCCGAAGTTCGACTGCGCCGGCGGGCCGGTGAACAACTCACCCAACAACACCGGCATCACCCAGCTGCCGCCGGCCATCCCGGCCTGGCTGCCGTACGGCGGCTCCGGATCGCCGCCGGAGTTCACCGGCGGTGGCCTGTCGCCGATGGGCGGGCCGGTCTACCGGTACGACCCGAACAACACCTCGCCCGTGGCGTTCCCGCAGTACTACGACGGGACCTACTTCGCCGGTGAGTTCGGCCGGCGCTGGATCAAGAACATCAAGCTCGACGCGTCCGGCCAACCGCTGAAGATCAATCCGTTCCCGTGGACCGGCACGCAGGTCATGGACATGGAGTTCGGCCCGGACGGCGCGCTCTACGTGCTCGACTACGGCACCGGCTGGTTCAACGGCGACGCCAACTCGGCGCTCTACCGCATCGAGTACGCCCGTGAGGGCCGAGCGCCCATCGCGAAGGTGTCGGCAACCCCGACCAGCGGCACCGCGCCGCTGACGGTGGCGTTCTCCTCGGCCGGCACCCTCGACCCGGACGGCGACCCGTTCACCTACGCCTGGGACTTCGACAACAACGGCACCACCGACTCGACGGCGGCGAACCCGAGCTTCACGTACACCACCAACGGGACCCGCAGCCCGACGCTGACGGTCCGGGACACCACCGGCAAGACGGCCACCGCGAGCGTGGTCGTCACGGTCGGCAACAGCGCCCCGGTGGTCACCGTGAACACCCCGTTGAACGGGCAGACCTTCACCTTCGGCGACGCGGTGCCGTTCTCCATCACCGTCACCGACGCCCAGGACGGCGCGGTCAACTGCGCCCGGGTGAAGGTGAACTACGTGCTCGGCCACGACTCGCACGGCCACCAACTGGGCAGTGTGCAGGGCTGCACCGGGGTCATCCAGACCTCGGCCGACGGCGAGCACGACACGGCCGCGAACATCTTCGGCATCATCGACGCCGAGTACACCGACCTGGGCGGCGGCGGCCAGCCGGCGCTGACCACGCACACCCAGGCGGTGCTGCAACCACGGGTCCGCCAGGCGGAACACTTCGGTGACTCGTCCGGCGTCCAGATCGTCGCCGGGGCGGCCGGGCACGGCGGGGCGGCGGTCGGCTACGTCGACAACAACGACTGGATCTCGTTCCGCCCGTACAACCTGACCGGCGTCCAGTCGTTCAGCGCCCGGGTCGGCGCACCGGCCGGCGGTGGCGGCACGTTGGAGTTGCGGGTCGACTCGCCCACCGGCCCGCTGGTCGGTTCGGCCACCGTCACACCCACCGGCGGGTACGCGAACTTCGCCACTGTCACCGGTGGGATCACTGCCGTGACCGGCACCCGGACCCTGTTTCTGGTCTTCAAGGGCACCGGCCCGTACTTCGACATCGACGAGTTCACCCTCTCCACCAGCCCCGGCGGTCCCGGGCCGGACCCCGACCCGGATCCGGACCCTGAGCCGGGCACCAACCTGGCCCGGGGCAAGCCGGCGCGAGCGTCCAGCTTCGAGGGCGCGTTCGTCGCGGGCAACGCGTTCGACGGCGTGGCCGGAACCCGGTGGGGCAGCGCCTTCGGCGACCCGCAGTGGATCGACGTGGACCTCGGTGCCACGTACGCCATCAACCGGATCAAGCTGACCTGGGAGGCGGCGTTCGGCAGCGGTTACCAGATCCAGACCTCACCGGACGGTGTCACCTTCACCACGATCCGTACGGTGACCGGTGGCGACGGCGGGGTGGACGACCTGACCGGGCTCAGCGGGTCCGGCCGGTACATCCGGCTTCTCGGCACCACGAGAGGCACCGCCTGGGGCTACTCGCTGTTCGAGTTCGAGGTGTACGGCGGCACCGGCAGCTCGACCGGCGGCAACCTGCTGCTGAACAAGCCGACGACGACGTCGAGCAACGAGGGGGCCGACGTCTCCGGCGCCCAGGCCGTCGACGGCAGCCTCAGCACCCGCTGGTCGAGCACGTTCTCCGACCCGCAGTGGATTCGGGTGGACCTCGGCAGCGCCACCGCGATCGGCCGGGTCAAGTTGAGCTGGGAGGCCGCGTACAGCAGCGCGTACCAGATCCAGACCTCGAACGACGGCACCACCTGGACCACTGTGAAGACGGTGACCGGGGCCGACGGCGGGGTGGACGAGCACGCGGGTCTCGGTGCCAACGGCCGCTACCTGCGGATCTACGGCACCGCCCGGGGCACCGGCTACGGCCACTCGCTCTGGGAGGTGTAGGCGTACACCAGCTGAACCACCATCGGTGACGTGGCCGGCACGGTGATCCGTGCCGGCCACGTCCTGTCTCCCTTTTGTATATACCGGCAATCTGTATATGCTCCTGGCATGGCTGAGGCTCCACTGCGGGAACCGACGTTCCTGGTGCTCACCGCGCTCGCCGAGGCGCCCCTGCACGGGTACGCCGTCATCGAGGACGTGCTGCGCATCTCCGACGGCCGGGTGCGGCTGCGCGCCGGCACCCTCTACGCCGTCCTCGACCGGCTCCGCGCCGACGGTCTCATCGAGGTCGAGCGCGAAGAGGTGGTCCAGTCACGACTGCGCCGCTACTACCGCCTCACCGCGCTGGGCGCGCGGCGGCTCAGCGAAGAGGCGTCCCGGCTGCGACACAACGCGGACGCCGCCCGGGTGCGGCTGCGCCGTGGTGGCCTGCTCACCGACGGGGGCGCGGCGTGAGCGGCGACGATCTGGAGCGCCGCTACCGGCGGCTGCTGGCCGTCTACCCATGGGAACACCGCCGGGTGTACGAGGACGAGATGCTGGCCGTGCTCCTCGCCGGTGCGCGGCCGGGCCAGCGGCGACCCGCCGCCGTCGACGTGCGGAATCTGGTCGGGGCGGGGTTGCGGGCGCGGCTGCGGGTGGGCGCACGGGGGTTCACCGAGCCGAGCTGGGCGGACGCGGCGACGGTGACCGGCCTGCTGGTCGGGGTCGTGCTGCTGGCCGTCGCCGGAAAGGCGCTGCTCGACCAGCTCGTCCTCACCCGGAGCCTGCCGCCCGGGTTCGGGTCGGCACGCCCGGATCTCGTCGACTGGCTGCGCGTCGCCGGCTGGGCGGGCGTCTGCGCGGCGGTGCTGATCGGGTGGCGCTGGGTCGCCGCCGGTCTGGCCTGGGCCGGCGTGGTCGGCTGGGGCGCGCTCGTCGCCCCGCAGACGGCTGACAGCCCGACGTACGTGGTGGACACGCTGCCGCAGTTCGCCCTCGCCGTGGTGGCTGCCGCAGCGCTC
>NZ_JAGPXZ010000346.1:0-6232 GCF_018070305.1 Micromonospora sp. M51
CCCGCCCAGTTCCGTCAGGGTACGCCCGCCGGCCCTCCGAACACGCGTCGACGAGGTCGAAACCGGCCTCGTCGACGGCGGCCCGGACGACGGCGGTGTCCAGCGGCTGATCGCTGCTGACGGTGACCCGGCCGGAGGCAAGGTCGACCTGGACGTCTGACACGCCAGCGATGGCACCGACCTCGGCGCTCACCGCGCTGACGCAGTGCCCACAGGTCATGCCCTGCACCTGGTACGTCGTGTTGACCATCGGATCGTCTCCTTTACGGTACCGGTACCCGGTGGGGGTATCCAACCGGAACACGACCGTACCATACCCCCCAGGGGTACGCTATCCTGGTCGGCATGACCGCACCCACCCCGATCCGCGGATACACCGCCAGCAAGGACCAGCTGCTCGCGCGGCTCCGCCGCGTCGAGGGCCAGGTCCGGGGCATCGAGAAGATGGTCGACGACGACCGCTACTGCATCGACGTGCTCACCCAGATCTCCGCGATCCAGGCCGCCCTCGACAAGGTGGCCCTCGGGCTGCTCGACGGGCACGCCCGGCACTGCATGCACGAGGGCGCCGCCGAGGGCAGGGCCGACGAGATGGCCACCGAGATGATGGCGGCGGTCGGCCGGCTCATGAAGCGCGGCTGACGGGCGTCAGTCCGGCACGGGATAGAGACGGACCCGCCGCAGCAACTGCGCGTTGAGCGCCACCACGATGGTGGACGCCGACATCAGCACCGCGGCCACCGCCGGGCTCAACGTCACGCCGGCCCCGGCCAGCACCCCGGCGGCCAGCGGCAGCGCCACCACGTTGTAGCCGGCCGCCCAGGCCAGGTTCTGTCGCATCTTCCGGTACGACGCGCGGGACAGCCGGACCACCGCACCCACCCCGCGCGGGTCCGAGGACGCCAGCACCACCCCGGCGGACTCGATCGCCACATCGGTGCCCGCGCCGATGGCGATGCCCACGTCCGCTCGGGCCAGCGCCGGCGCGTCGTTCACCCCGTCGCCCACCATCGCCACCACCAACCCCCGCCGCTGCAGGTCGGCCACCCGATCGTCCTTCTCCGCCGGCAGCACCTCGGCGAAGACCTCGTCGACGCCGGGCCGGAACCCGAGGTCGGCGGCGACCGCCTCGGCCACCGACCGCGCGTCACCGGTGATCATGGCGATGGTGCGGACACCCTCGGCCCGCAGCTCGTCGACGGCGCGCCGGGCCTCCGGACGCACCTCGTCGGTCAGCGCGAACGCACCGAGCACGGCGTCCGGCAGCCGCACCAGGTGCAGCACCGCGGCACCCCGCGCCGACCACCGCCCGGTCGCCACCTCCAGCTCGGCCGGCAACGACACGTCCAGCTCCCGCAGCAGCGTCGGCCCGCCCACCGCGTACCGCGTACCGTCGATGGTCGCCTGCACCCCGCGGCCCGGCAGCGACCGAAATTCGGCGGCACGGGCCGGGCCGGTCGACCCGGCCGCCGCCACTATCGCCCGGGCCAACGGATGTTCGCTCTCCGACTCGACGCCGGCCGCGATCCGCAACACCTCGTCCCGCTCGACGCCAGGCACCGTCACCAGGTCGGTCACCCCGTGCTCGCCCCGGGTCAGGGTGCCGGTCTTGTCGAAGAGCACCGCGCCGACGGTCCGCATCCGTTCCAACGCCAGTCGGTCCTTGACCAGGATCCCGGACCGCGCGGCGAGCGCGGTGGAGAGCGCGACGACCAGGGGGATGGCGAGACCCAGCGCGTGCGGGCAGGCGATCACCAGGACGGTGACCGCACGGACCACCGCCTCGTCCGGCTGACCGAGCGCGGTCCAGACCAGCACGGTCAGCACGGCGGTGCCGGTGGCCAGGTAGAACAGCGCGGCGGCGAACCGGTCGGCCAGCAACTGGGCGCGCCCACCCGAGCCCTGCGCCTGCGCGACCATCCGCTGGATGCCGGCGAGGGCCGTCTGCTCACCCACCGCCTCGACGCGTACCCGGATCGCCGAGTCGGTGGCGACGGTGCCGGCCACCACCCGGTCGCCCGTCGACCGGACGACCGGTCGCGACTCGCCGGTGATCATCGACTCGTCCAGCTCGGCGCCGCCCTCGACGACCCGACCGTCCGCCGGCACCCGACCTCCCGGCCGGACCAGCACCACGTCGCCGATCCGCAGACCGGCCACCGGCACCGCCTCGACCCGACCGTCCGCCGCCACCCGTTCGGCCTCGTCCGGTAGCAGCGCGGCCAACGCCGCCAGCGCCCCCCGGGCCTGCCCGATGGCCTTCATCTCCTGCCAGTGCCCGAGCAGCATGATGGTGACCAGCGCGGCCAACTCCCACCAGAAGTCCAGGTCGAACGCGCCGACGCTGGTCGCCAGGGACGCGGTGTAGGCGACGGTGATCGCCATCGCGACCAGCAGCATCATCCCCGGCGCCCGGTCCCGCACCTCCCGGACCGCGCCGACCAGGAACGGCCAACCGCCCCACCAGAACACCACCGAGCCGAGCACCGGGCCCACCCAGGACCGGCCGGGCACGTCGTCCAAGGCCAGGCCCAGCTGGTCCGACACGAGATGACTCGTCAGCACCACCGGGACGGTCAACACCAGGCAGACCCAGAACCGGCGGCGGAACATCGCCGGATCGTGCCCGGCGTGCTTGTCGTGCCCGGAATGATCGGAATGCCCGGCGGGCCTCTCGTGCGGCATCGGTCCGGCGTGCCGATGGTCGGGGTCGGACGGCGACGGAGCGGGCATAGCTCCAACATGCCGGTCCGAGGGCCGCCACGCGAGCGATTCGGCCACCGACACTCCGCCACGACCTGCGACCCCGCCACGGGCTGGCTAGCATCTCCCCCGATGACCCTCCGGATGCCGCCGCACAGTCGGGCACTGTCGCCGCCACGACGTGACGTCGGCTCCGACCGGCCGGGCCGAGCACTGACCGTCCGTGATCAAGCGGTCGTCAGGCAGCGAATCGTCCCGCCGACCGCCGCGTTTCCACCGAAACGGTGAACCGCCCGGCTCGCTGACCCGTACCCCGCACCGGATCGTTGGGAGTCTCGCCTTGGGTTCCGACCACACCCGCCCGGCTCCGTCCGCCCCACCGAGGGTGCGACGGATCCTCGTCGTGACGGTGGTACCCCTCTTCGTCGCCACCGTGCTCGCCGCGGTGCTGCTCTGGCCGCGCGGCGGGTCACCGCAGACCGACGGCGGCGCTGACGTGCCGCGCTACCCCGGCACTGTCACCCGGGTGGTGAACGAGCCATGCCCGCCGGCGGCGTCGGTCCCCGAGGGCACCCCGAGGGTCGGCAACGGACGGTGCGGCACCGTCGACGTCCGGGTGGACGACGGGCCGACCGCCGGCCAGCAGGTACGGACGCCGGTGCCGGACGGGCCCGGCGCACCCCGGGTCGAGGTCGGCGACGAGGTCATCCTGGTCGAGCTGACCGATCCCACCGATCCCAGCACCAGCAACTGGAACATCGCCGAACACCAACGCGGCACCCCGATGATCTGGCTGGCGGTGGTCTTCGCGGCCGCGATCGTCGCATTCGGTCGGTGGCGGGGTCTGGCCGCGCTCGCCGGACTGGCCGCCAGCTTCGCCATCCTGCTCACCTTCGTGCTCCCGGGTATCGGTGCCGGCAGGTCACCCCTGCTGGTGGCGGTGGTCGGCGCGGCCCTGATCATGTTCGTGGTGCTCTATCTGACGCACGGGGTCACCGCACAGACCTCGGTCGCCGTGCTCGGCACCCTGGGCAGCCTGGTGCTGACCGGCGTACTCGCCACCATCGCCACGGCCGCCACCCACCTCACCGGCTTCGGCAGCGAAGACGCCACCACCCTGTCGATGTTCCAGGGCGACGTCGACCTGCACGGACTGCTGCTCGCCGGGATCATCATCGGATCGCTCGGGGTGCTCGACGACGTGACGGTCACCCAGGCGGCCACCGTCACCGAACTGGCCAACGCCAACCCCGGCCTCACCCGGTTGCAGCTGTACCGGGCGGCCACCCGCGTCGGCCGCGCGCACATCGCCTCCACTGTCAACACCATCGTTCTGGCGTACGCGGGCGCGTCGCTGCCCCTGCTGCTCCTGCTCACCGCCGACGCGCGACCGATCGGGCAGATCCTCACCAGTGAGTTCCTCGCCCAGGAGATCGTCCGCAGCGCGGTCGCCACCCTCGGTCTGATCGCCGCCGTGCCGCTGACCACCGGGCTGGCCGCGGTGGTGACCGCCGCCGGGCGTACCGACGCCGTGCCGCCGGCCGACGCTCCCGCCGCGCGCCCCCAGCCGGACCGCAGCGAGGCACTCGCCGCCCTCAGCTCACCGCGAACGGCCGGCTCCAACAAGCCGGACCGGCAGCGGGCCGCACCCCCACCCGAGGCCGCCGACCGGTGGCCGGAGTCGAACAGGAGCACGGATACGGCATGGTGACACTCCTCAGCGTGACCAGATCGGGCAACCACCCTGAGAACCACGTCACTGGTCACTCAACGCTATGGCGAAATGACGCTTTTGGTCGGCATCCAGGCGTAGCTCAGCCGGTCGACTCTCGGGTAACCTCGCTGCCGGTCACCGATGAAGGCGCGAAGCGGCGCCTGCGGTGCCACCGCCCAATCGCCAACCGGCGAGCCGGGGACCCAGGTACGTGGGGTGAATCCGCGTCAGCGGTAGGGGCCGCTTCCGCCCCGAACCCGTCAGCTAACCCGGTCGGCGGTCGACGGAAGGGAACATTGTGACGGCACCCCTACGCCGCTGGTTGACACCCGTGGTGGCCGTGATCGCCGCACTGACCGTGTTCGCCGGGCCACTCCCGGCGCACGCCGCCCCGACGAACCCCACACCGTCCGGGCACGAGGAGGACGGCGAGCCCAAGCTGCTCAACGACGTCATCGAGCAGGCCAACCGCGACTACTCCGCCGCCAAGTCCAAGCTGGACAAATCCAAGAAGCGGCAGAGCGAGTTGGCGGCCGAGGTCGACCGGGCCAACGCCGACCTGGCCGCACTGGCCCCGCAGGTCGGGCAGATCGCCGCCCAGGCCTACCGGACCGGCCGGATCGGCGCGATCGCGATGCTGCTGGAGAGCGACGCCCCCGACTCGTTCGTCCAGCGCGCCGCGGTGCTCGACGAGATGAACATGGTCAACGAGAAGAAGCTCTCCGAGGTCAACGAGGTGAAGGCCCGCGCCGAGCAGGCCAAGCTGGCCCTCGACACCGAGGTCCGCGAGCAGCAGAAGCAGACCGCCCTGATGGCGAAGCGGAAGAGCGAGGCCGACAAGGCGCTCTCCCTCGTCGGCGGCAAGGGCTTCACCGGCGGCCTGGTGGACGCCACCTCCCCGGTCGCGAAGATCGGCCCGGGTCGCACCGCCGACGGCGACTGGAAGCCCCAGTCGTGCAGCGAGAACGACCCCACCACGTCCGGCTGCGTCACCCCCCGCACGCTGCACGCGTACAAGGAGGTCAAGCGGGCCGGCTTCAACCGGTTCGTCGGCTGCTACCGCCCCGGCGGGCCGTGGGAGCACCCGAAGGGCCGCGCCTGCGACTGGTCGCTGCAGAAGAGCGGCTTCTCCCCGTGGCACAACAACGACACCCGGACGTACGGCAACAACGTCGCCGCGTTCCTCATCCGTAACGCCGACCGGCTCGGCATCTACTACGTGATCTGGAACCGGCAGATCTGGTTCCCGGCCACCGGCTGGAGTTCGTACAGCGGGCCGTCGAACCACACCGACCACGTCCACATGTCGCTGCTCTGACCCGTACGACCCCGGTTGAGGGCCGTTCCGCGTGACGCGGAGCGGCCCTCGTCATGTCACACGGTGGCAGGGGCAGCCGGGTCGGCCGGGGTGTCCAGCGTCGCGAAGCCAGCCGGCACGGCGGCAACCGGGCGCACCGCCCCGGCGGCCAGCCGGTAGGACATCCCCACCACCGCGCACCGCCCCCGGGCCACCTCGTCGGCCAGCACCGGGGACTGCCCGAGCAACGTCTCGACGGTCTGTGCGATGTGGATGTCGACGATGCCGTCGATGTCGTCCACGCCCTCGGCCTCGGCCCGGCGCAGGCTGGGCAGCACGGCGTCGACCACCGCGCCCAGGTGGCCGCTCGGCGCGGTGCCGGTCGCGGCGGACTCCCGGGCGGCCTGCACCGCACCGCACAGGTCGTGACCGAGCACCACCACCAGCGGAGTGCCGAGCACTGTCACCGCGTACTCGACGCTGCCGAGCACCTCCGGGCCGGCGGTGTGCCCGGCCGT
>NZ_JAGPXZ010000347.1:0-6222 GCF_018070305.1 Micromonospora sp. M51
GCGGCGAGCACACCCGGAGCCGGTTCGCCCGCGTGCTGGACGGGGAGACCGACCTGCGGCGCCTCGCGCCCGGGGTCGACGTGGACATGTACCACCCGACCGTGGACGGTGAACAGGTTCGGGCGCGGCTCGGGTTGACCGACCGTCCGGTGGTCGTCTGCGTGTCCCGGCTGGTGCCGCGCAAGGGTCAGGACACGCTGATCCGGGCCCTACCGGAAATCCGCCGCCGGGTGCCCGACGCGGCGCTGCTGATCGTCGGTGGCGGGCCGTACCGGGCGACCCTGGAGAAGCTGGCCCGCCAGACCGGTGTGGAACGGGATGTGGTGTTCACCGGCACGGTGCCGTCGGTCGAGCTGCCGGCGCACTACGCGGCCGGTGACGTCTACGCGATGCCGTGCCGCACCCGCAACCGTGGCCTCGACGTCGAAGGGCTGGGCATCGTCTACCTGGAGGCGTCCGCCACCGGCCTGCCGGTGGTCGCCGGTGACTCCGGAGGCGCACCGGACGCGGTCCGTGAGGGGGAGACCGGCTACGTCGTACGCGGCCGGGACGTCGGCCAGCTCGCCGACCGGGTCGCCGCGTTGCTCGCCGACCGGGACCTGGCTCGCCAACTGGGCGCGGCGGGCCGGGCCTGGGTGGAACGGGAGTGGCGCTGGGAGGCGCAGGCGGACCGCATGGCGGCGTTGCTCGCCGGCTGACCGCTGCCCGCGTTCAGCGCTCCCGGGCGGGCGCGTAGCGCGGCACGTACTCCTGGCCGGTGAGTTGCTGGATCGCCGCCATCACCTCGTCGGTGACCGTCCGGATGTCGCGTGGGCTGTTGATCCGTCCGGCGACCGGGATCGGTGGGCCGAACCGCAGGGTGACCGGGTGTCGGCGGGGCAGCCGGGCGTCGACGGGCAGCACCTCGGCGGTGCCGGTCACGCCGACCGGGATGATCGGCACCTCGGCGTCACGGGCCAGTCGGGTCATTCCGACGCGGCCCCGGTAGAGCCGCCCGTCCGGTGAGCGGGTGCCCTCCGGGTAGACGGCTACCAGGCCGCCGGCGCGCAGCACCGGGACGGCGGCGTCCAGGGCGCGCAGGGCGGCTCGGCCGTCGGTGCGGTCGACCGGGATGGCGCCCATGCCGGCGACGATCCGCCGGTTGAGCCAGCCGCCCGGCCCCCGGCCGTTGAAGTACTCGACCTTCGCCCAGAAGGTGACGTGGCGGGGTGTCGAGGTGACGAGGAACAACTCGTCGGCGACGGACAGGTGGTTGCCGGCGAGGATCGCGCCGCCGTGCCGGGGCAGATGCTCCAGCCCTTCCACCCGGGGCCGCCAGCCCAGCCGCAGCGTGGTGCCGACGGTCAGCTTGGTGAGGTCGTACAGCAGGGGCACGGGTTCTCCGGGTTCGGCTAGGTGGGGGGCGGGCCGAGATGGGCGTCGAGCGCGGCGCGCAGCAGGGCGTCGTCGTCGGTGGCGCCGGTGGCCAGCGGCAGGCTGCCCCAGGCCCAGAGCTGGGCGATGCCGTGCAGGTTGGCCCAGAGTGCGCCGGCGAGCACCGCCGCAGGGGCGTCGGTGGGCCGGCGCACCTGCGCCACCAGGTCGGCCAGCACGGCGAACAGCGGCAGGCTCGTCTCCCGCAGCCGCAGCCGGCCGCTGTCCAGCAGGTCGTGCCGGAACATCAGCTCGAACATGCAGCGGTGGGCCGCCGCGAAGTCCAGGTACGTCCGGGCCAGGGCGGTCAATCGGGTACGCGGATCCGGCCCGACGTCGCGCATCGTCTGCTCGACCCGGGCGGTGAGGTCGGCGAAGCCCTCCCGGGCGATGGCGGAGAGCAGGTCGACGTGGGTGGGGAAATAGCGGCGCGGTGCGCCGTGCGAGACCCCGGCACGGCGGGCGATCTCCCGCAGCGACACCGCCGACTGGCCCTCGCTGAGCACCAGGTCCACCCCGACGGCCACCAGCCGCGCGCGCAGCCCGGTCTCGTCGGCGTCCATAGACACTGTCTACCATGCCGCGTAGACACTGTCTACCTCGCCGGTGGGTCGGCTCAAGCAGGCGTGTCTCGGTGACCTGCCGATGCCTTTCCGGGATCAGCGTGATGTCGGTGAGTCATCGAGATGACTCACCGACATCAGCCTCAACGGAGTCCGGCCCCGCGCTGTCCGCTCGACCCCACGGCCGCTCCACTGCGGGTGTCGTGACGTCGGGGTGAGCCGCGGTTGGGGGAGTGGGCGGGAACGGTTGGGGCGTGGGCGGGCCCGAAGGTCAGCGGATGCGGGCCAGGATGCGATCGGCGGGGGCCGGGCGGCCGAAGTGCCAGCCCTGGGCGGCGTCGCAGCCGATCGCGCGCAACCGCTCGGCCTGCCCGGCGGTCTCCACCCCTTCGGCGGTGACGGTCAGGTCCAGCGCGTGCGCCAGCGAGACCAGCGAGGCGAGGATCCGCTCGTCGGTGCGGCCGACGGAGGACGACCGTAGGCCGGCCACGAACTCGCCGGCCACCTTCAGTTCGGTGACCGGCAGGTCCCGCAGGTACGCCAGGTTGCTGTAGCCGGTGCCGAAGTCGTCGATGGCGATGCGTACCCCGAGGTCGGCAAGGACCCGCAGGGCGCGTACCGGCTCCTTGGCGGTGCTCATCATGGTGCTCTCGGTGATTTCCAGCTGGAGCCGTTCCGGGGGCAGGCCGGTCTGCCGCAGGAGGGTGCGGACCTCCTGCACCAACCCCGGCCGGTGCACCTGGCGTACCGCCAGGTTGACGCTGACGAACGGCGCGGCGGCACCCCCGGCCGACCACGCCTCGGCCTCGCGGCACGCCTCGGCCAGCACCCACCCGCCCAACTGGACGATCAGGCCGGTCTCCTCGGCCAACCCGATGAAGCTGTCCGGGCGCAGCACCCCCAGCTCGGGGTGTCGCCAGCGGACCAGCGCCTCCACGCCGACGAGGCTGCCATCGCGCAGTGAGGTCAGCGGTTGGTAGTCGAGGTAGAACTCGCCCCGCTCCAGGGCCGCCGGGATGGCCGCGGAGAGCGCGTACCGGGCCAGTTCCCGTTGGTTGCGCTCGGCGTCGTAGAGGGCCCAGCGCGCCCCACCGGCGGACTTCGCCCAGTGCAGGGTGCTGTCGGCGGCGCGCATGAGGTCCGTGGGGTTGGCTCCGGCAACCTGGCGCTCGACGATGCCGATGCTCGCCGAGATCTGCAGCTCGTGCCCGTCCACCAGCGCCGGTGTGCGCACCGCGGCGAGGGCGGCCTCGGCCACCGCGACCATGTCGTCGGTGCCGGCGGTGCGCTCCACCAGGATCACGAACTCGTCGCCGCCGAGCCGAGCCACCAGGTGCTCACCGATGGCCTTGCTCAGCCGCTCCGCGACCGTGACCAGCAGCAGGTCACCGATCTGGTGCCCCAGGGTGTCGTTGACGACCTTGAAACGGTCCAGGTCCAGGAAGCACACCCCGACCCGCTGCGCGCCCCGGCCCGGCTCGTTGATCGCGGCGGCGAGCCGTTCGGTGAACAGTGTCCGGTTGGGCAGGCCGGTGAGCGGGTCGTGGGTGGCCTGATGGCGGAACCGGGCCTCGCTGGCCCGCAGCGCACGCTCGGCCTGGGTGCGGGCCCGCATCGCGGCGCGGCGGATCGACTCCTGCTCGTCGAGCGTCCGGTCGCGCAGCGCGCGGGCGTAGCCGGTCGCCACGGCCGCCAGCAGCCGGGCCATCCGGTCCTCGACGTCCTCGGCCACCAACCCCAGGTCGCGCACCAGGCGGAGCTGGATGACCTCGACGGTACGGCCCAGCCCTTCGGCGGACGCGATGTGCGCGGCCACCAACTCGGCACCGACCCGGTGCCCGGCCCGCAGGTCGAACGGCTCGGTCAGCAACGCGCCGGCCAGTTCCCCGGTGAGCCGGTCCAGCAGGGACTCCAACTGGGCCTGGGTCATCGGGAGGTAGCTGGTGCCGGAGACCGCCTTCGCCCAGGCCCGGGCGAACGTGCCCGGACCGGGCGTCGTCCCCGGCGACTCAGCCACCGAGGCGCCCGACGCCGCCCATGAAGACCGCGCGCTCGGCGTCCTCCGCGCTCTCCGGGGTGTCCGGTCGCCACTGGGGCACCCAGACCACGCCGGGGTCGAGCAGCTCGAAACCGTCGAAGAGCGCGGTCAGCTCGGCGCGGCTGCGCACCCACAGCGGGCTGTCGGTGCGCCGGTAGACCCGTTCCGCCTCGGCGCGTTCGTCCTCGCTGCGCCCGTCGTCGCTGGCCTGCGACAACACCAGGTAGCTGCCGGGCGCCAACGCGTCGCGCAGCGTCCGCAGCAGGTCGGCCGGTCGGTCGTCGTCGGAGACGAAGTGCAGGACGGCCACGACCATCACGGCCACCGGTTGGCTCAGGTCGAGCAGCTTGCGGACGTCCGGGTGGGCCAGGATCGCCTCCGGGTGGCGCAGGTCCTCCTGCACCACGGCGGCCCGCTCGTTGCCGGCGAGGATCTCACGGCTGTGCGCCACCGCCACCGGGTCGACGTCCACATAGACCACTCGCGACCGCGGGTCGAGTTGCTGGGCGATCTCGTGCACGTTGCCGACGGTCGGGATGCCCGAGCCGATGTCCAGGAACTGCCGGATCCCGGCCTCGGCGAGATGGTGCACGGCCCGGCGCAGGAACGCCCGGTTGGCCTGGGCCATCAGCGGCGCCTCCGGCACCGCGGCGACCATCGCCTGCGCTGCGGCCCGGTCAGCGGCGAAGTTGTGCGAGCCACCGAGGTAGTAGTCGTACATCCGCGCGACGCTCGGGCGCTCGATGTCGATGGTGTCGGGTGCCCAGTCCGGCCGCTGCATGCGTTTCACCCCTCGAATCCGCGACGCGGGCGTCGTCGCCCGCGCGGGTATTGTGCACCCGCCACGCACGCCAGACCATAGCGCGCCGGAGGTTGCCCGCCGACGTCGGTCGATGCGCGACGGCCCGCGCCGGCTGAGAAGCTGGCGCGGACCGTCGGTCGCGACGTCCCGCTCGACGAGCGGGCGGCAGGTCAGAACTTGGGCGCGTCCGGTGCCTCGAGCAGGCCGAGCCGGAGTGCGGTCATGAGGGCCTGAGCGCGGTTGGCCGCGCCGAGCTTCTCGTAGAGCTTCGAGATGTGCGTCTTCGCCGTGGACTCGCTGACGAACAGCTGCTTGGCGATGCCCGCCACGCTCATCCCGTCGGCGAGCAGCCGCAGCACCTGCCCCTCCCGGGGAGACAACTGCGGGCCGGACGGTGCGAGCCGCCGCTTCATCGCCTCGGCCAGGTCGGCCGCGGTGAACGCGCTGGGGGAGGAGGCGGCGTGCCGGGCGGCGGCCACCACCTCGTCGGCCGGGGCGGTCTTCGGCACGAAGGCGCTCGCGCCGGCCTCCAGGGCGCCGAAGAGCTGATCGTCGCCGGCGTACATGGTCAGCACCACGATGCCCATCGACGCGCTGGACTTGCGCAGCGCGCGGGTGGCCTCCAGGCCACTGCCGTCGGGCAGCCGCAGATCCATGATCACCACGTCCGGCTGCAACGCGCCGGCCTGACGTACTCCTTCTGCCGCCGTGGCCGCCTCACCGACGACCTCGAACTGGCGGTCGCGCTCGAAGGCGTGCCGCAAACCCTTGCGAATCAGGTCATGATCGTCGACAAGGAGGACCTTGGTACGGGTGGCCGGTATCGGACTTGTGGTCATCCTCGGGTTACTCCCCTTCTGGTGCTGCGCTGCCGCGCACGTTATCGCGCCGGGCCGAGGTGCCGAGAACCACCGCCACGGTCGTGCCGCTGGGTTGCCGCGGCCTGATCTCCAACCGGCCCCGGATACGTTCCGCCCTCTCGGCCATGATCGCAAGACCGTACCGCCCGTCCGGGCGCTGGTCAGCCATCCCCTGACCGTCATCCGACACTTCTATTTGCGCGTACGGGGGGTCGACCTCACAGGTGACCCACAAATTCGACGCCCCGGCATGCTTGCGCGCGTTGGTCACCGCCTCCTGCGCGATGCGCAGCAACTCGGCCTCCGTGGCGGCCGGGAGCCGGGCGGTGGACTCGTCCAGCGAGAGGTGCACCCGCAGCCCGCCGGACGCGCCGACGGTGCGCGCGTACTCCGCGATCGCCGCGGCCAACCCGCCCTGCCGGTCCACCTCGCTGCGCAGCTCGAAGAGGCTCAGCCGCAGTTCCTGGATCACCCGGGTCACCTCGCCGCGCAGCGTCCGCAGGGCCTCGGCGGTCTCGTCGGCGTCGTCGAAGACGGTGGCCAGGG